>NZ_BRCD01000003.1:0-165215 GCF_023707945.1 Sporosarcina sp. NCCP-2331 | reverse complement strand
CACACAACTTCAACACAATTCAGAATAGTGTCCAGGTTGTGTCGCACACAGGCACCTCAATTCAGCAATCTTGAATTACTTCCGTAAAATATTCTCCATCTTCTTTCCTTTTGCCAGTTCATCAATCAGCTTATCCATATACCGGATTTCCCGCATGAGCGGTTCTTCAATATCTTCCACCCGCACACCGCAGATGACGCCCTTAATCAATTCGCGGGACGGATGAAGCTGCGGAGCCTCTTCAAAGAACGTCTCAAAATCTGTCTGCTTTTCCAGCTGCATGTCCAATTCTTCTTCACTGTAACCCGTCAGCCATTGGATAATTTCATCCACTTCCTTTTTCGTACGCCCTTTCCTCTCCGCCTTCGCTATGTAAAGAGGATAGACTTTCGCAAAACTCATCGTATAAATTTTATGTTTCGTCATTGCATTCTCCACTTTTCCGTATGCATATTATAAACGGCCTTTATAATCTCCTGGGACGATCTTTCGTAATATGTGCCTTCCCGACTTTTTCATCAGCACATAATCCACAGTATAGTTCTGATCCACTTCGATTAATGCCCATATACTGAAATCTTCAATATATACTTGCCTTTCATTCGCGAGTACAATCCATTGTTCATCAGAATTAATCTCATGGTCTTTATCGATTACATTTATATATTCAGTCGTACTCCCGACAACGCTGTCGCCAGTGAAGATGAAGAATAATGCAAACACCGCAATCGCAGCGAATAATAACAGCAGTCGAATTTTGTTATTCATAGGTTCCTCCTTGAAATTCTATGAGATATCAGAGAATGAAACTATACATTTTTTCATAACCAAACGGCAGGATTGCCGCTGTCAGTAAGGCAATCAAAATCACTGCGGACATCAATATCTGCTGTTTTCTTTTTGATATGGTTTTTCTCCTAAAGGCAATCCTCCCTGCTTTTAGAATGAATACAACCATAATCCCAATGATGACAATAGAAAATGAACTGCTCAAAATAACTTCGATGACGATTCCTCATTTCCATAACCCTTTAGCTCTCAACGTTCTTTTTTATAGTCAGCATGCTTCCTTCCTGCAATAAAAGCTGGCTGACATCAGTGATCTCGTGCAAGTACACTTCGGATTTTCTTAATATTTCCAATCCAACACGATTCGAACTTAACAGATTTGCGATTTGCACATGGCAAACCTCATAAGGAGCTGTGTGGTTGTGAATATATTGCAGTAACTCCCGCAGCTCCCACTTCTTTTCAAGACTTTGCATTTCTATTTGAATCGGATAATCGAATCCTGAAATCTCTGTCTCCATAAAGTTAAAATCAAGGGACCCGCTTCCTGCATTCATTCTTTTATCTGAAGATAGATAATAATAATGTGTCATAGCACACCTCCATCCTGCTCAGAATCGCAATTATAGTACGTTTGAAAATAAAGATCATACGCACGTTTCACTATTTCTCCAAACTACTGTTGAATTAAGCTCAATATCATATCGCCTATGTACGTTTCCACAAAGGCAGCCAGGGCAATCAGCGGCAGCACGAACAGCACGTAGATTTTCACTGTTTTGAGAGCCTTCCTGCCAAAAGATATTCTCTCTTTGTCTTTCTTACATACATTTCTGATTTTACCTCTGACAGCCCGATTTAGTTCAAATAAAACTGCGGCAAATAAACAAAGTGCAAACACTTCTATTACATAATGAGGAATCGCAGATGTGATGATCTCCAAACCTTTTCTGGGTTCAAGCTGCAATAGAATGCCAAAAAGGATGCCAGGCAATAAAGAAGTTGTAAGTATGTTTACTAGATATAGAAATTGCACTGGAATGAATGCCAGGACAAACATTTGTAAAGGCACGCTAAACCCATTATTCACAATGTATGCCCCTACTTTTTTAATCCCCGTGGCCTCTTTCACCTGCTCTGGCGACCTATTATCAACCCATTCTGTTACACTCTTCACATCAGGGCTGATTATATAAGTAAGCAAGGCTGCCAATATAGTGGCAGCTGCTGCTAGTATAAAAAATGTAAAAGCTCTTTTACATGTACTGTTATTCACGATTTTAAAGATTTACGACACCTCATCCAGAATATAAATATTCAATCCATAATTGTAACGCCATCTTCCTGCTGAGATTTCCCATTGCGAAACTTTCATTATCTAATGGCACTTTTACTGAACAGCAAAGTTGCCATTCACCAGAATCCCAACCCGCGCTGTCGATTGGACAATCCAAAAGTATTATCGATAGTTCGCTATATAGTTCACTTCTTCATAGATCTCCTTGGGATCTGCAAAGGTCCATTCTTCCACCGTTATCTCCGGATGCAATTCTAAGTAAGACCTGACTATTTTGTATCCTTCGCTGTAGTCGTAGGAAGTAGGAAGTCCATTCGCGCCTCCTATTTTCATTTCCAGAATCTCCTCCCCGGCCACACTATCAAGGTACGGTTCCAGCTTGCTCCAATGATCGCTGTTAAAACTTTCGTCTAATAAAGCATGCATATGGTTTAAATTGGGATACACGAGAGTTTCAAACATCACAGCCTCCCCTTCCAATCCTACATGATCTAACCCGGTCAGAAACTCTTTTTCCGCCAGATGTTTTCCGAGCCAGACGCTGTGATGATATTCATGGGCCATGCCCGGTTTAAAATAGTGGTCGAACCTTTCATAATGGACAATAATTTTCCCAGCGCCAATTGTCGCCATATCAGAAGGGAAGTTTTCATTTTCAGGAAAAATACATACGGCAGTTTTTTCATCTGCCGGAAGAATACTGGAGGATTTCACAAGCGATTCTTCAAATACTTCATCTAACTTATCTGTATTTATGATGGTTCTGAATAGTGTCCAAATCGTTTCTTACACAGGCACGTTTCAACGCTATGCAGCGCTTACAAATAAAACTCCCAATAAAAAACATTTACACATAAAATAAAGGTAAAGATCACTGTCAGGATCCAAAAAGCCCTTTCGTACTTGCGCAGTCTCTTACTTCTCATTTTGACAAGTAACACTCCACTGCTGGCCAGGGCCAGTACGACATACAGAAAATTGCAGAATAAAAACGGTTTGAGAGATGAATAACTCACCATGGAAGCAGTTTTATTAAATATCCAAAACAGATTGAGCGCAAAGAGCAGATGCAGCAAATGTTGGACAAATAGAAGCGAGTACATGCTTTTTTTACTCCGGACCTTTCGGAATACCGCTAATGCCATGCAGAACAAGGAAAACACAATAGCCAGCAACCCGAGTATAATTCCAGCCCATTCCAGCAGATGTTTAGGATAGGGAATGTACAGCAGATCTGAATACATATTTGATAACAGCTTCCCGCCTTGCGGGCCTGCTGAATACACATCCATACTGTACATGCTGAAATCACTTTCCGTTTGATAAATGCCCGGCTCGAGCTGCGAATAAGATAAACCGTTCGTCCTAACATCGTGCGGCCCGCTCTGTTTCGTATGGCTTCTTAACAGCAGTCCATACACCTTGCTGAATCCGTGCCGGGGCACCCGGGCCGGTTCATAAATACCTTTCCATTGTGAAGAGTCTTCCAATCTGCTGTCATTTTCACTATGTGTATAGTTACCGAAAACCAGTTCAGGTATCCCTGCTGTGAACGTACTTTCATTTTCACTATTCGTCAGCACCAAAGCTCCAGTGCGTTCTTTTCTATCCACATAAAAAGAGGAGCTGAACGCCTTGGTGTTTCCGCCATGGCCATACACATGCCCGCTCTTTGACGGTAAATAAAATAAACCGTTTGCGACCCTCGGGATATTGGTTGCGGGATAATACAGCGTCGGCTCAAACAGCGTATCAATCGTGGATTCATCCGAAAATAAAGAGGCTCCATCTTCAGCCGCCAGCGCATGCAGCAATTTCTGAAGATCTCCAGCTGTCCCTATCGCACTGCCTGCCGGATACAACGGAATGGCGTATAAGTTCGGTTCGATTACTTCCAGTTCATTCGAATAGCCCTTCACCTTTCCCCTTTGCTCTTTCACCCATTTATTATCATCTTGTTCGGGGTCTATCGCTGTTTTCGTCATGTGAAGGGGCTCGAAGATATTCTTCCGCACATAGTCCCGGTAATCCAGGCCGCTGATTTCTTCTACAATGTACGCAGCGAGTGCACTACCATAATTCGAATACGCCACCACCTCCCCGGGAGAAAATACTTGCCGGACATCCGCCGATTCCAGCACTTCCCGCAATGAATTCTTCCGGGCTGGGCGGTGAATCATCAAGTCGGTAAAGCTGTCATCAAAACCCGCGGTGTGATGCATTAAATGCCGCATCGTGACAGGTTCCTTAAGCTTTGCTTTAGGAAGAAAATCATTCGGCAGATACGTATCGACAGCTGTGTCCAGATCCAGCTTGCCCGACTCTGCCAACTGCAGAACACTGATCCAGATCAGAATCTTCGAAACCGATCCCCATTCAAAAACTGTATTTTCTGTTACCGGAATCTGTTCTTCTCTATTAGAATAGCCTTTCATCTTGTATATCACGTCATCTTGGTCCAGCACAATCGCTGCCAGTCCCGCGATCTCCGCTTCATGTTCCTTCATATACATCTCCAGCTGATCTTCCAAAGTAGAAAACTCACTTTCGGAAAACGCGGAATGAGAAGTCCATGCAATTGAACTCACAAGCAGCAGAAAGCAGATGAACATTTTAAAAACCTGACGACTGCCCACTATGTTTCCGCTCCCCTTCCCCAAACAGTTTCATTTTGGAATCTGGTACCTAGATCTGCTTACTTCTTCTTTACTCTGTAACCGCCCGGATCTCATTTATCGCATTTGTAAAACTCGGATCAGGCGTACTTATCTTATGCCCTTCGGCAAGCGAGATGTAATAATCCTTATTTGATAGTTGGAAGTAGTTTTGATTTTCCTGCTCTTTTTCAAAATAAATGGTGTATTTGTGATTGGAGTTTGTTTCTAATTCCCAGCTTCCACCCATCTCCATGACAACATTTGCCGATATTCTATGGGCAGAATAGCCATCTTTATTTTTGAATAGTTCCCCTGCAGAATACATGTTTTTCTTGAGTTTGATCACCAATAGTTCTTCGTCATTCGTTGTCGTAATCAAGTCAATATTCCCTTTAATTTCATCGCTTTGAATAAGATCTTCTATAGCCTCTTCTTTTGACGGGAAATAGCTTAATTCATCATCTTCGCTGCAGGCAGATAAAAATAAAACACTGGTCATCAGCAACATCATGATAAAACGTTTGATCATACGTACACCCTACTTTTCTATTAGTAAAATTGATAAATGAACTGCGCTTGATTCCCAAAGTCACTGATATCTTCTGCGCTTACTACTGCTGCAAGCTCGACATAAACCAAATCTTCCAATCGAAAACTCCTTCAAATTCAAAAACCTCTGCATCATCAGGAACCGGAATACCGTCTTGGATATATCCCATTTCATACCCCGGCTCCTCATTTACAAATACAGTCTCCACGTCCTCAGCGTCCTCAAACGGTCCATTCATTTGAAATGTTTCTCTAATTGCCCATTGACCATCTTCTTCATGAACCTCAGCTACCCAAATATCCTGATCATTCATCATTCCTCTAAAAACCAGTAATTCTAACTATCCATTCACTTGATGAGATCCATACACATGAGTTTCTCTTTCATCGTTTTCAACCAACATCAACTGTAAAGCATCCTCGGGGGTATCCGCTGAACTCTGACTTTTTTCAGAGCATCCTAAAAGTAAAAGCGCCAGTGAAAATGCAAGAATCATAAAATTTCTCTTCATTTTTTCACCTCTTCCAGTCAGCTCTCCAATAAATCATTCAGCTTAGAAAACCTGCCAATACATGATTAAATTCGTTGTAATTGTCGACATTGGCGTTATGCGCAGCATCACTTATTACAGCTACTGGATACCCGGTCCGGGCTGACCATTTATAATTATATTTCTTCACATTCCCCGTATGATCTTTTTCCCCAATTACTAATAAGACAGGAAAGGGAAATTTAGCTGTTTTAGTTCTCTTAAGTAATTCTTTATAGGATATGTCCATGATGTTGATAATTTCCTCTTTGCTAAGTTTAGAAATCGAAGAAAACATAACAGCAAACGCATAATCTGTTCTGGTTGCACCTTTGGAAATACTTTTGATTAACATTTTATAAGGAATTAAGGAAGATAAATAACCTACCCTAGATAAGATAAACCTTTCCCGTCTCGAATAGTAATAATATCCAAAAGGAGTGGCACCAACGCCTACCAACCCCTCTACATGTTCAGGGTAACGGACTCCAAACTCCTGGCAAACATAGCCGCCTAAAGACTGACCCACTAGTACAACTTTGCATATGTTTTCTTGAGTCAATATATTTTTTAATACGTCCGCAATGTTTGTGAATGTAAAATCCTTGTAATATCGGGACTCTCCATGCAGCGGCAGATCTAAGGTGATAATTTTACACTCGTTAAGGAAATAATTAACTTGCTTATCAAACATCGAATGGTCAGCCGTCATGCCGTGTACAAAAACGAGACATTTTGCATCAGATCTTTGATTGCCCCCAATCCAATAATATAAATCTCCATTTTGAGTATGTATGAATTTTTTCTCCATGGTTATTCTCACACCCCTTTTCTTCAATCAAATAACTTGAAGCTGACTGCAGTCTCCTTTATTTGAAATCCAAGCAGATTTTCCATTAAACTATTTTTAGCGTGCCTGTGCGCCACACAACTCGGACACTATTCAGAATTGTTTCCAAGTTGTGTCGCGCACAGGCACCTCCAAATAGAGATTGGCGAAGGGAAGGTCATTCATGTCACCGAAAAAGCGCTATACGAACCTGGATCATATGAGCAGCGGAAATTCCTTGCACGATCTCTTGCGCTGGCAGAGCGAACGCAGGAAGAATCCAAAAGACCTCAGCTTGTCGATCGAACAGGCGCCTTCTAAAGAAACCAGCCGGCTATTTGCCAACAGAACCGTAGCTTCTATCACCTGGATCGGACACTCCACATTTTTAATTCAAATGAACGGACTCAATATGATTACCGATCCAGTCTGGGCGTCCCGCATGCCGATTATGAAACGATTGACGAAACCCGGCATCAAACTGAACGAGCTGCCGGAAATCGATGCCGTGCTTATTTCTCACGGTCATTATGATCACCTGGATTTCGCGACCATTAGGCGTTTGAAAGGCAAGCCGACTTATTTCGTTCCTGCTGGTTTGGGACGCGCATTCAAAAGACGGGGTTATAAAAAAGTAGTCGAGGGAGAATGGTACGATTCCTTCCTGCTCGATGACCTGACATTCACATTTGTGCCAGCGCAGCATTGGACGAAACGGACGCTGACCGATACGAACACTTCCCATTGGGGCGGCTGGATTATCGAAAGCAGGGAACATTCCGTCTATTTCGTCGGTGACACAGGCTATTTCCGCGGCTTCAAGGAAATTGCCGCTAGGTTCACTATCGACACCGTGCTGATGCCGATCGGCGCCTATGAGCCCGATTGGTTTATGAAAGTCGACCATATTAATCCAGAAGATGCGGTGAAAGCATTTTTGGAGCTGAATGGAAAGACATTTATCCCGATGCATTATGGTGCCTATCATTTAGCTGACGACACCGGGCCAGAAGCGATTGAACGACTGGATGCAGAGTGGAACAGACAGCAATTGAATGCCTCTCAATTAAGGAAATTACTTATTGGGGAAACGCACTGGCTGTGATATATTCACGGACCAGCTGCAGCATCTTTTCCTGCATTTCCTCGTCATTCAGTTCTTTGTCAATCGAATATCCTATGTGATAAATATGTCCTTCATAATAAGCGTAAAATTCATTGGCAGCTGTCCCCACAACAGCTATCCCTTTATCCGTTTCTTCATAATACCGATATAATAACGCACTGTCGGTAGCGAGAACTTGTTGATACACAGGCAGATCTTCCGTTAGCTGTTCTTTCCTGATCTCATTTCCAACAGAGTCAGTTTTCTCTGTACTATCGTATGATTCAAGTGGATTTTTATCAGCTTCCGTTACCGAAACAATGAAAAAGTCATCGGATAAGCCATACTCATCTGTGCCAAAATAGCTTAACTGCACTTGATTTTTCACGTTACCATTCTCGTCTTTGGATGTGACCAGATACACTTTCTGCTCGTCAGTCTGGAACGGAAGCTTCGTAAGATCAATCGTCTTTACAGCGGTTTTCATTTTTTCGGATAATGAGGTATCTGATTCGATAATTGGAATCGGTTTATAGTAATTGACACGCTCTCGTTCATCCAGATGGTCGTAGGATTTGAAGTATTCGCTGAACGTCAAGCCTTCACCTTTTACTTTTTCCAAGTCTGCCTGATCCGTCGAACAGCCGGCTACTATACTGCTGAAGAATAGCAGCAACAAAATGAAGCCTGATATTCTTTTTACCGTCATACACAAACTCCCCTTCATGCTGAATTACATAACTTTCCTATATCTGACGGCAAATGCTGCCAGCATGGAACCGATGAGTAAGATGAGAATTGCGCCTGCAAGTATTAGCGCATAGTTCGGTTTATTCGAGAAATAACTTCCCAGGAGTATCGCTGGAAACATTGTCATCGAAACAAAAGTCATCCTGCCAAGCGAAGTGATTTTATGTGCCGTATCACACTCGCTGCACGTTATCGGTCTGTAATTTCGCCACAGTGAAGTGAAAATCGTCTTCCATTTAAACTGCTTGCCGCAGTTTTCACATTTTTTCAAGATAGAACCACCTCGCATTTATATCTCCTGAAATAGTCGTGTAAACTCATTCTTAATTCAGGAAATCTTTTCCTCTATGATAAGCTAAAGCTAATAGCTTTACTAGGGGAGGATGATTTTGCACCTTATTTTCTATGTACCTGTGTGCCACACAAATTAGATACTATTCAAATCAGTGCTGTACATAGCCATCCAAAAAAACAGCAGCACGAACCATTGAAGGTACATGCTGCTGTTTTTTCATTTATTTATACAAAGATATTCACCAGCAGGCCGGCGAGCAGGATAATCAACGCTCCGCCAAGTCTGGATGAAATCTGGGCAAACGGCATCAGCTCCATACGTTTTGCTGCTGAAAGAACAGCGACGTCCCCTGTTCCGCCCATATTCGCCATACAAAGACCTGCTGTAATGGCTGCTTCGATTGGATAGAAGCCTACCAGTTTGCCGACAAATCCTGCACCGATAATCGCACCGAGCACCACACCCATTACAATGAACACATATTGAATACTCAAAGCTGAAAGAATAGCTCCTAAATCGGTATAAACTACACCTACGCCGATCAACAGAGCAAGTGTAAAGTTTTTCGATACGAATTGATACCATTGACTTGCGCTTTCTTCAATATAAGCAGGCAGCAGATTGGCTGCTTTCACCGCAGCGACCACGATGATCATGATGGCATACGGGTGAATTGGAATGAATTCACCGAGAATCGTTCCAATCATATAGAAGGAAGCTGCAGCCACCAAGCCTACTCCCATCTTGCTGAAGTCAGCTTTCAAAACAGGCTGTTCATACGTGAATCCTTTGATCAGCTGTCCGTTCCCTGTCAAACTTGGGAATTTATTGCCGAGGGCATTCAAGCCGGCAGCGAAAATGATGGCAAATACATTACCAAGCGCTAATGCCGGAATCAAAAGTGACATATAGTAGCTCGTATCTTTCCCGAGAAGCTCGGAATACACCTGCGCCATCGGAACAGCTCCTGCCCCAAGGCCACCTCCCATGATCGGCAGTGTCATGACAAGCACAGAATCCTGAAGTGAAAACCCGACAAGCGCGCCGACAAGTGCAGCCAGAATAATTGCCCCTGCAATTCCTGCGAGCAGCGGCAAGGCGTAACGGACACCCGCCTGAACTAAAACTTTAGAATTCATTCCTAAAATACTGCCTGTAATTAATGCGGCGATATAGAAATTAAGAAAGTCGCCCGCTTTCATAAATTCGGAAATACTTTCGACTGTTCCTGCAGGCATTAGTCCCGAATATGCAAGGTAAGATGACCCGAAAATGGCAACAATTGCACCGCCTCCGAGAAGTGACTTGACAATCGGTGTATGATCGCCGATAAAACCGAGCAGTTCACCAAGTACAATCATGATCAGCAGTGCACCAATCAACCCTGGCGGCAGAACGCCCATATACATACTGGCGATTGCAATGGCTGAAAAGCCTAGGAACCATCCGATCGGCAAATTAAAAATCGTAACTTTTTGCGATAATAACGGATTTGCATCTATCTCTAACGTTTTTTTTGTATCCGCTGCATTTGCCATCAGTTTTCCTCCTGTCTTTTCAAATCGAGCATCTTAGCCAGTTGGCAGATTTGTCTCGCCCGCTTGATGATTGGTTCATCAACCATTTTGCCGTGTAATTGGAATACCGCAGCGCCGTGTTCTTCCACGTATGCCATAATTTCCGCTGCTTCCTCTTTCTCAGCCTGCGTCGGCTGGAAAATTGAATTGACACTATCCACTTGCGCCGGGTGGATAGCAAGCTTACCGCCAAAACCAAGTCCCTTCACCATTACCGCTTCTTTCTCCAGCCCCGCTGTATCCCTGAAATCAACGAATACTGTATCAATCGGCTTTTGCAGTTCAGCAGCACGTGATGCAAGAACAATTCTTGAGCGTGCATATAATAACTCCGTTCCTTCTGCTGTCAGTGTAGCTCCGATATCCAATCCAAAATCCACAGAGCCGAACGCCAGTCGCTTCACACGGTCTGATGAGCAGCCGATATCAAAAGCATTCTGTACACCGAGCGCTGTTTCAAGCAAAGGTAAAATCTCGACATTTGCCGGAACGTCCAATGAAGTCAGCAGCTGATCCAGCGCCATAACATCCGCATCGCGATTCGTCTTTGGCAGCATAATCGCTCTTATTGTATCCGCTTTCACCGATGCGACAGCTTGAATATCGTCTAAAAAGTAAGGTGTTTCCATGGAATTAACACGCACAACCACAGATTTGGCAGTCGCAGAGAGAGCGGCGCATACTCTCTCACGTGCATCCGCTTTCTGATCAAGCGCCACAGCGTCCTCCAAATCATAAATGATGACATCAGCAGGCAGCTGCTCCGCCTTCGCAATAACCTTTTCATTATTTCCTGGAACAAACAGTAATGATCGCAGTAACATCGCTAGTCCTCCTCAGATTGTGTTTGTATCTTTACATTTTTGAATAAAGTCTTCATCAAAATTAAATTCACGCAAGATGCTGTCTGTATTTTCGCCGACGGACGGAATCGCTTCCATCACTGGTTCAAAGTCTTCAAATGTTGCAGGCGGCAGCAAAGCCTGAATCATGCCGTTCGGTGTTTTCACATCACGCCAGCGGTTACGTGCCTGAAGCTGCGGATGCTGGACAAATTCTTCAACAGAGTTCAGTCGTGCATTTGCAATCTTCGCCTTTTCGAGCAGCTCGATTAATTCATCTGCAGTATAGGCAGAGAAGCCTTCTTCAATGATTTTCTTCAGTTCTTCTTTATTTCCGACGCGGGCTGAATTGTTCTTATATTTTTCATCCGTGATCAAATCCGGGCGCTTCATAACCGTTTCTGAGAATGAGGCCCATTCCCTGTCATTCTGTATGGAAAAGAATACAAACTTTTCATCCTTCGCGGGAAATGGTCCGTATGGGAAGATCGTTGCGTGACTTGCTCCTGATCTGGCTGGTTCCGTGCCGCCGTAATGTGAATAATAAAGCGGATAGCCCATCCACTCGCCAAGCGCTTCGAGCATGGATACCTCAAATACTGAACCTTTCCCTGTCCGGCTCCGCTGAATGATCGCTGTCAGAATTCCTGTATACGCATACATTCCGGCCGCAATATCCGCTACAGAAACACCGGCTTTCGATGGTGTATCTTCTGTTCCTGTGGTCGAGACAAGTCCCGCTTCACATTGAATCAGCAAATCATATGCCTTTTTATCGACATACGGGCCGTATGAACCGTAGCCTGAGATGCCGCAAACAATCAACTTCTCGTATTTCTCCTTCAAAACCTGCGGGCTGAAACCTAAACGATCAACTGCGCCTGGTGCTAAATTCTGTATAAAAACATCCGCTTCTGACAACAGTTTGTGCAAGATTTCTTTTCCTTCATCACTCTTCAAATTCAGTGTCAGAGATTCTTTTGATCTATTGATCCAGACAAAGTGACTGGATAGACCGTCAACTGTCGTATCGTAGTGTCGGGCAAAATCACCGCTGATCGGGCGTTCTATTTTAATGACTCTGGCACCGAGATCGGCCAGCTGTCTTGTAGCAAACGGAGCTGCAACAGCCTGTTCCAATGAAACGACTGTGATTCCTTCAAGTGGTAACATCCATTTCTCCTCCTTTGGATTCTGGATACAGAATACTGTATCAATAGTATATCGATTTTTTTAAGTTGTCAATCAATTTTTCTTTGAGGTAGAATTTCCTTTTAAAATCGCTATAATGGAGAGAACAGATGAATGGGGTGCATATCAAAATGGAACCAATTGCCAAACTATCAACCAGAGACCAAGTCATCGCAACGTTGAGGAAAGCGATTTTTAACGGTGACTTAAAGGACGGGGAAGAGTTAATTCAGGAAGATATCGCCGCTAAATTAAATGTCTCCAGAATGCCTGTCCGTGAAGCGTTCTATGCGCTGGAGCGCGAGGGACTGCTGACGACCAATCAAAAACGCCGCGTCACAGTTAAAGGAATTACACATAAGGATATTCAAGATCACTACGATATTCGTGCCATGCTCGAAGGCGAAGCCGCAGCAAGAGCAAGC
Organism: Sporosarcina sp. NCCP-2331; assembly: GCF_023707945.1. Classification (NCBI taxonomy): domain Bacteria; kingdom Bacillati; phylum Bacillota; class Bacilli; order Caryophanales; family Caryophanaceae; genus Sporosarcina; species Sporosarcina sp. NCCP-2331. The sequence continues at coordinate 152,379 of NZ_BRCD01000003.1, read as the reverse complement.
CAAAAAGAATTCGACAAAGACGAGCTGCTGGAAATTCAGAAAGATATTGAAACCGCAGTAGCTGGAGGGCAGACAAAGGATTACATCGTCGCCAACGAGCATTTCCACCGCATTATCTGGAAAGCTTCAGACAGTGAACGCCTGCAGTCCTTCCTCGATCAGATGTGGAACGGCCTCCCCCCTCATCTTGCCGAGATGCTTGGAGAGCAGATGAATAAATCAGTGGAAGAACATAAAATAATTGCCGACGCCATCATTTCCGGAAATGACAAAAAGGCCCGCGAAGCAACGGAAACTCATATCCGTCGAAGCATGAGGGACTTTCTTGAGAACTATTGAATTCCCGAAAGGCGGATCTAGATGATTGAACTACGCGGTCATCACATATTCTGCCTGCTCGGCTATCGCGGGATGGGCTACTCAAAGGAATATGTAGAGAATATGACGAAGGTACACACGATTTTACGAGAACAGACGGAAACCATGATTCAAATCATTCCAGGACCTGACGATTTATGTGCGAAGTTTCCTGACGACCAGCCGTACCATTGCCTAGACAAAGGGGTTTATGAACGCGACGCCGACATCCTCAAGCGTCTCGGCCTCACATTCAGCGACGTCCTCCCTGATGCGAAGTGGAACGCCGGATTTGCGAGAATGTTGTGCCGGAGGATATTGCCGTCGTATGTGAGTCGTGTTCTTGGCGGGAGTATGGAGTTTGTGAGGAAGGGGTTGGATCGGTCAGGGAGTTGAAGGGGTTACGGAAGGTTCCTGAGAATAAAGGGGCGGCCCAATACGGCACAGCTAGTCTTTGAAATAGACTGGTTGTGCCGCTTTTATCATATAAAACTTCCAACACTTACATTTATCAAGCAAACTTCCGGTTTTTCTGATGTACATTCGTTAGGAGTGAATTTTCGTGCGCACAAGATCTTGTTACGTGCGGCTGCCTGGTTGTTTGGTTCGCAGATCTCACTTTTTCGCGCGCCTAAGTCGTAAGTACGAGCGGAGCGGTCCGCATTGAAATCATCGCCGGATCATTCTCAACCTAAGAAGACGAGCGGAACTGATCCATGAGTGCAAATGGGAACTTTGAAAGTCCGATATGATCACGCGAACGACATCAATGAGTGCACTGGCAGCTTGCACGATTTAAAATAACGTTCGACCTACATGCACTCTCTCCACCTTACATTTCATTCACAAGCGACAAAACCGTTTCATATAACAGTTCTGTCCCTTCTCCACAGTCTTCTCTGGAACTCCATTCTGCCGGATTATGGCTGATGCCGTCTTGTGAACGGACGAAAATCATGCCGATCGGAAAGAAATCTTTGAATTGCATCCCGTCATGTCCGGCGCCGCTCGGTAAGCTGAAATAGGTCATGCTTAGTTTATGGCAGGCTTCTTCGATTGTCCGCTGAACAACTTCAGAGCATGGGACAGGGGCAACTCTTTGCAATGTTTCGAATGCCACCTCAACACCTCTGCCACGACATACTTGCTGTGCATATGCCATCATGTTTTCCTCAGCCTGCTGTCGTAATTCTTCGTCAATATCCCGAAGGTCAAGTGTAAATACCGCTTCAGAAGGGATGACATTCACACCGCCAGGCTTCACGGAAATCTGGCCGATGGTCGCCACCAGATTCGGATAACTTTTCGCTTCTGATTCTATGAACTGCATGATTTCCGAAGCAGCCATGAGCGGGTCTTTCCGCAGATTCATCGGTGTTGCACCTGCGTGTCCAGCCTCTCCGGTAATGGTCCATTTCATCCAAAGCGGGCCCGCGATCCCCGAAACGGCGCCTATTGCCAAAGCCTGATTCTCCAGCACCCGTCCCTGCTCGATATGCAGTTCTACATATGCTTTTACAGCTGCCGGATCTTTCGCGGCGTCTGCAATCAATTCAGGATGAAGCCCCGAGTCCTTCATTGCCTGTGCAATCGTCATCCCATTTTCATCGCGCTGTTCCAGATCCGTATCGGTTAACGTACCGGCAATCGCCCGGCTGCCAATCATCCCGAAGCCGAAGCGACTGCCTTCTTCATCCGTAAATGCGATTACTTCAATCGGATGATCATGTGATATACCTTGTTCACTCATTGTCTGCACTACTTCGATACCGGCAAGCACCCCGAGCGCTCCGTCGAACATACCGCCATTCGGAACCGTGTCGATATGGGAACCCATCAAAACAGCCGGTGCATCTTGTTGCCGTCCTTCTTTCCTGCCAATCAAATTTCCGACCGCATCTTCTCTGACCGTCATGCCGGCTTCCGCCATATACGAAGAGACCAACGCCTTTGCTTTACGTTCTTCTTCTGTAAAAGAAAAGCGAGTGACGCCTCCGCCAGCCTGCTTGCCGATCTCTCCCAATTCCATCAACCGAGCCCAAAGACGGGTTGGATTGATCATTTAGAAGCCTCTTTCTCGCCGTTCTCTTCTTTCATTTGGAATCGGAAGTGGCAGTTGCCTTCTTTCAATACATATTGATCGTGCACCACTTCAAAATTCGGATTAAATCCTTTGGCGATGGACGGGTCAATCATATGGCAATATAGTATTCCATAGTCTTCCATCCCATCCTTTTTCCATTGCTCTGCGAACGCGCATTTAGTAAATGTCTGTTCAATCTCCGTCGGATGAAAAGTTGTTTCATATTCAAATAATTCACTACGTCCCATATCATAATTGGATAAGTAATTGTCCATCGTATTCGGTTTTCCGGCTGCTGCGGCACGGCGGGCAATATCGCGGCCGCGTTCTTCACCGAAAACGCCGACACTGTCCATCATCGCCCGCTCGCCTTCTTCTTTACCGAACTGCTCCACGACCGACTTGGCGATATGCGCAAAGAGTTTTGCCATTACGGCAAACATCGTGGAAGCTTCATGTCCTGCTGATTGCTGCGCTGCATTGTAGTACTTCGACGCTTCTTTAATCTCTTCCTCGTCAAACAGCTTTTCAAATGAAAATAGCGATTGTTCCGTCAACTGTCCGTCCATTTCCTCCTGCTGCCCGTCCACAACTTGCTGAACACCGGCCCGCATCATCTGTTTCCCCTCATCCCCGAATCTGCTCGTAAGAATTTCCTCTATATGAGCCATCAGCTTCGCCGTAATCGTGTACATGGACACCGGTTTTAAATCTACTTCTTCACGCATTTGCCAACACTCCGTTTCGTTTACTGGATTCATTTACTATCTCAAAAGCCTGCGTTAAATCTGCAATGATGTCTTCTGCATCCTCAAGCCCAGCCGACAAGCGGATGAGTCCATCTGTAATACCTGCAGCAATCCGTTCCGATTCAGGCAGCGATGAATGGGTCATCGTTGCCGGGTGCTGCACGAGGGTTTCGGGATCACCAAGACTAAAGGAAATCATCGACATTTTCAAGGCATCCATAAATGAAGTAGCCGCTGCTTTCCCGCCTTTCACCTCAAATGAAACGATACCGCCCGTCCCCTTCATTTGCTGTTCGGCAATTGCATATTGTGGATGAGATTTCAAGCCCGGATAAAATACTTTTTCCACTAGTGGATGACTTTCCAGAAATGTCGCGACCTCATGAGCATTGCTGCAATGACGCTCCATTCTGATTCCAAGTGTTTTCATTCCCCGTAAAATCAAAAATGCATCCCACGCACTTAATACTTGCCCAAGGTCGCCCATGATCTGACTGCGTATGAACTTGATGAATTCCGCATCTCCGACAATTACGCCCGCCATCACATCACCATGGCCATTCAAATACTTCGTGGCACTGTGAATAACGATATCCGCTCCCAAGTCCAACGGTTTCTGCAAGCATGGCGACATAAATGTATTGTCTACAATCAGCGGAAGATCATGGCGTTTCGTCACTTTTGCAATCGCTTGGATATCTAAAATAGTCAGCAATGGATTGGACGGTGTTTCGATATAGACTGCCTTTGTATTAGGCTGTATCGCCTCCATGATGCAATTGATATCCGTACAATCCACCAAACTGAATGTAATCCCGCAACGCGGCGCTAATGTCGTTAAGAAATGATACGTACCGCCATAGACGTCTTTCGTGACAATCAGATGATCTCCACTCTGCAAGATGCCAAACAGCACACTCGATATAGCGGCCATCCCTGAACTTACTCCAAGGGCAGACTCCCCATTTTCGAGCGCCGCCATTTTATCCTCCAATTCACGCAATGTACTGTTGCCGTATCTGCCATAATAAATCCCGTCTCTTTTTCCCGACACCGTGTCAGACGCCATCTCATGAGTTTCAAACGAGTAAGCCACAGCCGGCACGATCGGCTGGACGACAGCACCTGTTTTTCTTGTTGCTGCCGGCTGGCCATGAATAAGTTCCGTGCTAACTCCCCAATGTCTAGTCAATATCAAAACTCCAATCGTTTTATTATTCATTCTATTATAATTTCTCTATTTTACATAAGTCAAATGAATGTTTATAATACATTGTATGAATAAAATTAATAGTTGAAAGAGAGGAAACGTATGTCACTGCCAAAGTACGAGATTTTCAGAACAGTCGTCGAATTGGGGAGTTTATCAAAAGCCGCAGAGTCGCTTCAGCTCACCCAGTCTGCCGTCAGTCATGCCATTGCCAGCCTGGAAGCTGAATTCGGATTTACACTATTAATCAGAAACCGATCCGGAACGAGTCTGACCGAGAATGGTAATCACATGCTGGTATATATGCAAGAAATGTTGAAGCTCAACGAACAAATGCTGCAGGAAGCGTCTAAGATAAACGGCATCGAAACAGGAATCGTCCGAATTGGCACGTTTCCAAGCGTCTCCATTCAATGGATTCCTCTCATTCTGAAAACCTTTCAAAAGGATTATCCATTAATCAACATCAAGCTGTACGAAGGAAACTATCATGACATTACCGAGTGGATTTCAGAAGGGAAAATTGACTTCGGTTTTTTATCCCTCCCTGTGGCAAGTTCTTTTGATACTATTTTGATCAAAAAAGATCCACTGTTGTGCATCATCCCGGACACACATCCACTTTATCATAACCAACTGATTCACTATAGGGATCTTCACCAAGAGCCATTTATCATGCCTAAATCCACAATCGATAATGATGTCAGCAGAATCTTTAAAAAGCATCAAATCACACCGTCTATCCAATATGAAATCGAAGAAGACCAAGCCATCATTGCAATGGTACAAAATGGCCTCGGCATTAGTATCCTGCCTTCCATGATACTGTATCGTCTCCCTGATACTGTCCGCGCCATCCCGCTGGAAGGAAATTATTCCCGTTCCATCGGCATCGCAGCCACTTCTTTTAAACGCCTTTCCCCGGGAGCGGAGAAATTGATTCAGCATATTCAGGACCGGGTGCTATGATCGTTTTGTCGGTGCCTTTTTTTGACGGTGCCTGTGCGCCATACAATTCTGAAACAATTCAGAATAGTGTCCGAATTGCACCGCGCACAGGCACCGCTTAATATCCACTTTTAATTTTTTTAAAACCAATTGACAAATCATCAATATAGTTTTACTATTATTAAAAAGGTTTTAAAAAAAATAAAGGTGGTTTTATAGATGAGTGAAACAATTTACGGTAATACACCATGTATGTTAGGTGCGAAAAATGTATCCGCTTCCAAGGACTTTTCAGATGTCGATGTTTTAGTATACGGTGTTCCTTGGGAAGGTGCGGTTACTTGGGGAGATTACACAGGCTGTGAATTGGGACCGAAAGTAATGCGTCTCACTTCTGCGCGATACTCAGGTTATCTTCCTGAACTCAATGATATGGATGTCTTCGAACATGTAAAACTCGGTGATGTTGGCGATGTAGATGTCGTGCCGGCAGATGTGGATGAAACAATGGACCGTATCACTGCTTTTACTTCTGATCTATGGAAGTCCGGTAAATTCGTCGTCGGGCTCGGTGGAGATCACGGGGTGACATTCCCGATCGTTCGCTCCATCACTGACCAAGGCAAAAAAGTCGGCATCATTCATTTAGACGCACATTACGACAATCTGCCTTCTCACAACGGAGATCAGTTCGCGCGATGCAGCCCGTTTGCTCGTCTTTACGAACTGGAAGGTGTCCGCAACGAAAGCATTATTCACACAGGAATCCACGGTCCGCGTAATATTCCGCAAAGCGGTCGCAACGCGAAAGCTGCCGGAGCTGTTACGGTTTCGATTAATGATATTCGTGAACATAAAGATATTAGAGCAATGGCGAAAGAAATCTATGACATGGCATCAAAAGATGTTGACTGTGTTTACTTGACTATTTGCAGTGACGTACTCGATTTCGCTTTCAACCCGGGCGGCCCTGTAGACGGAAACGGTTTGACTTCCTATGAACTATTAACAATGGTTCATGAAATCTGCAAACTCGGCGTCATTGGCATGGACTTCGTGGAAATCTATCCACAGCAGGATCCAAATCAAAACTCTGCACACTTTGCGTCTACACTCATTCTTTATGCTCTTGCAGGAAATATTTTGCACAATCAGCAGAATGAAACGAAGTAATTTTGCACGCGGCTCCTCAGCCATCGGAACTCAATCGCTGAAATCACTCGATTTTTTGCCGATTATATAGGAAACTAGATAAGATGATCTTGATACTGAGGAGTGTTTTTTAAATGAAAACAAATGACTATTTATTCGAAACGTATATACGGATGGCAGATGCAATTTACAGCATCTTTAATGTGAACTGCGAAGTGGTTATCCACGACATCACCAATGTAGGATCGTCGCTGATCTATATGAAGGGCGATGTGACTGGAAGAAGCGTCGGAGCTCCAACCACGGAAGTCATTTTGCGGGAATTGAAGAAAAAGCCGGAAGACATAAAAGACCTGAACGGCGTTATCACGAACACCGCCCGCGGCAAAATGATCAAAACTTCGATCGTTTTCATCCGCAATGAAGCGGGACAGGTCGTCGGATTCATGGGTATTAATTTGGATATTACGGAAGCGAACCGGCTCCATCAGATGCTTGGGGAGATGATTCAGCCGGATGAAAGTCATGACGGACAACAGTTTGACGAGTCTTATGCAACACATATTGACGAAGTGTTTGATCAGATTACGAAGAGTACGATTGTAGAGTTGGGGATCGATATTGAAAACTTGAAACGCGAAGACCGGATTAAATTCGTGCGTCACTTGGAAAATAAGGGAATGTTTCTTATTCAAGGGTCTGTGGATCGGATTGCCGAGTTAGTGGGTGTATCGAAACAGACAATCTACAATTCACTCGAGGAAAAGTAAAGTCTCTTTTCCTCGTTCATTCGTAAGAAATTCAGGGGGATAGGAAAATGACAGCTAATTCTACAATTTCAGATACGGGCAATAAAAAAGGATTGATGGCAAAAATCAAAGCCATGGGCCCTGGTGCGATTATCACAGCTTCTTTCATTGGCCCGGGCACCATTACGACTGCGACCAGAGCAGGGGCAGGTTTTGGCTACGCAATTTTATGGGCGGTTGTATTTTCTATAATTGCCACTATTGTTCTGCAGGAAATGTCTGCACGATTAGGGGTCATTACGCAAAAAGGGCTCGGCGAAGCGATTCATGATCAGTTTCAGAAGCCTTTGCTGAAGTTCGCATCGATCTGGCTTGTAATTATTTCTATCGGAGTCGGCTGTGCTGCTTATATTTCAGGTGATTTAATGGGTACCTCATTAGGCATCTCTACCTTGACAAATATTCCTGCCAATGTTGTAAGCCCTTTCATCGGCGTTGCTATTTTGATTCTGGGGCTGTCAGGCAGTTATAAATTGATTGAAAAACTGATGATTACGCTGGTAGTCATTATGAGTCTGACCTTCATCACGACGATGATAGTCGTCAAACCGGATCTTGGCGCGGTATTCGCAGGTTCTGTGATTCCTACTATCCCTGCCGGCTCTATCATCATGATTATCGCACTCGTTGGAACGACGGTAGTTCCTTACAACTTCTTCATTCATTCCTCTATGGTGCAAGAACGCTGGACGAAAGCGAGTGATCTGAAAGAAGCTCGCTGGGATACGATTATTTCTATTTGCATCGGCGGTTTAATTACAGCGGCTGTGCTGATCACGGCAGCAACCACGATGTATGGAATGGATGTGACAAGTGTTGCAGATCTTTCCTATCAGCTGGAACCATTATTCGGCTCATGGGCGAAAACATTCATTGCAATCGGGATTTTTGCAGCAGGCTTTTCTTCCGCGACAGCCAGCCCTCTCGGTGCAGCAGTCGCTATCAGCAGCGTGTTGAAATGGGAAGGCGGCATGAAGAACAAGAAGTTCAAAATGGTTTTTGCCGCTGTTATTATCATCGGAATCGTTACTTCTGCTATCGGCTTCAATCCGCTTGATGTATTGCTAGTTGCACAGGCATTGAACGGAATTCTTCTTCCGATCGTTGCTATTTATCTGTTCATTATCATGAACAATAAGAAATTGCTGGGCAATCATCGCAATACAGTGCTCCTCAACATCATTGGGGCGATAGTCATTCTCATCGCTGTATTCCTTGGCGGCTACAGTCTGCTCGACGCCATCCAAAACTATCTATAAGAATGAACGGCACTTCCCTGCTGCACGTCGGGGGAGTGCTTTTTTATTGTTTAGCGACAGCAATTCCGGGGAAGTATGGTATCGATGGACATACGCAGGAAAACTTATCTGACAGGTTTTGAAATCAAAAATTCTTACAGAAAAGGATGATGACAGGATGAATCAGAAAAATAATAAGCAAGACCAAAAGGATCAGCAACTGGAACAATATCGTCATGAAAACAACGGTCCTGATAAGCAAATGACTGAAGAAAGCGGCAACAAAGTCTCTGATGACCAAAAGTCCCTGCGTGCAGGAAAACGCGGCCCTCTTCTCATGCAGGATTTTCATTTTTATAAGAAGCAGTCACATTTCAACCGTGAACGAATTCCTGAAAAAGTTGTCCACGCACGAGGATTTGGCGTATATGGAGATTTCGAGCTCTATGAGTCTATGAAAGAATACACGATGGCAAATTTCTTGCAAGAACCAGGTAAGAAGACTCCTCTTTTCGTACGTTTTTCTAACTTTGTCGGCAGCAAAGGTTCAAAGGACACAGCAGTCGATATCCGCGGATTTGCGGTGAAATTCTATACCGAAGAAGGAAACTATGACTCGCTTTCCTTGCAGTTCCCTGTCTTCGTAATGTCTGATCCAATGAAATTCATGGAAGTGACACATGCTGCTAAGCCGAATCCAAAAACGGATCTGCCGCAGGCGACAGTCGCCCATGATAATTTCTGGGATTATGTCGTCAACAATCCGGAGTCTGCCCATATGGTTATGTGGCTGATGTCGATGCGCGGACGTCCGAGAAGCTGGAGAATGATGGAAGGCTATCCGGTCAATACGTTCCGTTTCGTTAATGATAAAGGTGTGTCGACATTCGTCCGATTCGTCTGGAAACCGAAACTGGGTGTTCACTCCCTGAAGCTGGATGAAGCCAATCTAATCGGCGGTGTAGACCCCGATTTCCACAGACGGGATATTATCGCGGCGATTGAAACGGGTTCCTACCCTGAATACGAACTGGGCGTGCAGCTGATTGCCGAAGAAGATGAGTTCAAATATGACTTTGATCTTCTTGATGATACGAAATTGTGGCCTGAAGAAGAAGTTCCACTGAAGATCATCGGGAAGATGACACTGAACCGCTTAGTCGACAATTTCTTTGCTGAAGAAGAACAGTCTGCATTCAACCCGTCGAATCTCGTACCGGGCATTGAGTTTTCGAATGATCCCGTCTTGCAGGGCCGTTCATTCGCTTACCGTGATACGGAATTATATCGTCAGAATACACCGAACTATGAAGAGCTGCCGGTCAACCGCCCAATTTCGGAAGTGAATAATAATCTCCGCGACGGTCATTACAAAGTGCCGATTGATACGGGTACCGTTCATTACCATAATAACTCGATGGCCGGCAATACGCCTGCTGAAGTCCCGCCGGAAGAAGGCGGCTATGAAAATTATCCAGGCAAAGTCGAAGGGCATGTCACGAGGGAACATCCGAGCGATTCATTCGAAGATTACTTTACGCAGGCACGAATTTTCTGGAACAGCTTGAGCAAACCAGAGAAGGATGATCTGGTCGAATCGTTCAGTTTCCATATCGGTGGCGTCAACAATAAGGAAATACGTCAGCAGAACGTGGAGATGTGGGCAAATGTAGATGAGGAGATGGCTGCCCGGATTGCTGAAAACGTGGGGGTTAACCCGCCGAAGAACAAGCAGGTCAAAACGGACAAGAACTATCCTTCGCTCAGCCAGCTGAATTCTCCGCACTCCGCGATGACACAGAAAGTCGGTGTCTTGGTCGGAGACGGATTTAATGGAAAAGAACTGCAGAACACACTTGATACGCTCAGTAAAAGTGGTGTCCTGATCGAAGTGATTTCCGAAAAACTGGGGCCTGTGAAGGGCGATGACGGCACGGAGCTGATGCCTGCCAAGTCCTTCCTGACATCGCACCCGGCCTTGTACGACGCAATTTACGTGGCGGGTGGAAAATCGGCCAATCAGATGATGTTCGACCAGCATCTTCATGATTTCATCCGCATGCAGTTCATGCATTTAAAGCCGATCGGTGTAGCGACCGGCCTGGAAACATTTATTTTGAAAAAAGATGCGCCCGGCATCGTGCTAGCTGCGGGCAACTCGGATTTCCCTGAACAATTTGTTGGAGCGATTGCAAAAAAGCGTTTTTGGGACCGCATTTGATGTGAGTAACTGACTAACGAAAACCTGGGGGCTTCAGCCTCCAGGTTTCATTCCAGACTTAAAATTATTGCAGTACTTCCGGCAATTGGCCGCGAAGTACTTTTTTGATTTACCCGAAAAGGAAGGCTGTGAGTAAACAGCCCGCCAGTTCATCCCCGCTCACTCATACCTCCCGTTAGATGAATGAACCTCCACATTTTCCCGGCCTTTATCCGTCTCTACATCGAACTTATAGACAGTGTAAGTAAACGGCTTTTTCGTGAAGTAATCAGTATCTTTATCGGATCTCTGAGATACATAATTAACATTGACGTAACGGGCACCGTAGCTCATATACGATTCTGTCAAAAGTTTTTTGGCTTCATCGGCTGTCAATTGAAAGTTCTTTGAGCCGGCCATTTTGTACGTATAGCCGTCCAGCTTCCACTTGCCTGACTCTTTTTTAAATTTATAGTCGACAAATCCGCCATGCGCCAGACCGTCCCACAGCTCTATTGTCTGGACATGCAATGTTTCAGGTGCAGGCTGCTTGAAATCAAATCGAATTTTCGGCTCGAACCGAAGTGTCGGGAACAAGAATGAATCACACTCTGTACAGACGTTTGGATAATCGTCTTTCAGCAGACCGTCTGTGAATTCCTTCGTTGCATAGGCAAGTAATTTCGGACGGATCGTATTGAACGACTGCTTATTGCGCTTGCCTTCGATTAACGTCATTTCCGTAAGATGCGGAAGACGGTTGGACAAATCCCATGCTTTTTCCTTCGTTACAGCCTTTGTGTCTGGACGTTCCTGAACCGCCTTAATTGAACGATTTAAGAACTCTGCATAATGTGCACGTGTGACAGCGGTATTAGGTAGAAACTTCCCCTCGTCCCCTTTTGCTACACCGCTTGAATAGAGCGCATTCGCATGTGTATACCCCCAATGGCTGCTGTATACATCTTCGAATGCATGCTGTGCCGTCATATTAAAGTCAAACGCTAAATCCAGCACTTTCGCCATCTGAATTCTTGTAATCGGCGCGTCCGGATTGAACTTACCATTCGATCCACTGACAATACCCGCCTGTGATAACTTCATGATCGGTGTGTAATACGGATGGCTTTTCGGGACATCCGAATAAAATGCTTTTGCGGCAGAAGGCTCTCTCAGTTTCAAGGTTTCATTCAATAGTTTAGCCACGTGCTTGCGGCTAATCTTTTCATTCGGGCGGAACGATCCATCTGGATAACCGTTGATGTAGCCTGCTTTTTGCATAGACTGAATGGCCTCATAGTTCGGATGGGATTTCGGCACGTCTTTGAACTCTTTCGCGGACACCTGACCCGGTGCTCCCGCGGTAAATGACAGCAGCAGTAAAAGTCCTGTCCAGGCCGCAATTTGCAAAAGTTTCTTCATATAATTCCTCCTCACTCTCCTATCATTCTAGCAATATCTGGAATGTACGTAAATAGGTCAATAGGAGAGTTCAGAATTTTTGCGCATAATAGCAAAACCATTTTAGAAATGAGAAAAGCTGTCTTGCCATCCTCATTCGCCTATGATAGTATGTAAGCAATCACTTACATACATAGGAGATGATTTTTTGCCCACGCGCAATACATCTGAACGTATTTTGGACGCTGCGGTTCAATTAATCAGCGAAAAAGGCTATGCCGCTGCCACCACACGTTCGATTGCCCAGCTTGCTGAGGTCAATGAAGTCACCGTATTTCGTCATTTCGGGAGCAAACGGGGTATTTTAAGAGCTATTATTGACAAATTCTCTTATGGACCAGTCTTTGAAAACGTCATTCAGTTCGACGTTCAGTATGAATTGGAGAAAGATTTACTTCATTTCTCAAAAAAGTATTTTCAAACCATGCTGCCGATCAAAGATCTCGTCTTAATCGCGTTTAAAGAAGCGGGCGCATTTCCTGAATTTGATGAAGAGCTCGGCAGTGTTCCCCGTGCCCTTAAAGAACAGCTGATTTTGTATTTCGCCGAGATGAAGAACAGAGGGAAAACTATCGATTTGAATGAAGAGGAAATTGCTCTTTCCTTCATTGCATTAAACTTCGGTCATTTTATTTCCCATATACGATTAGGGAAAACTGTGACAAGCTTAGATATTCAGAGCTTACTGCAAACCAGCGTCTCCATTTTTTCTAGGGGCTTAACTCCCTAGAAAAAATTTTATTACATATGAAAGTAAGTACTTACATTCAAAAGGAGGATTTAATTATGAAGACTTTAAAAGGACTTTTTCAAGTAAAGGGAACCTATATAGGAATCGCTGCTGCCATTCTGTTTCAAGTAATATTCTTCTCCGTTTGGCTGACGGCTTATCATGACGTAGAAAAGCGTGCGGGGAACTTGTCCATTGGGTTGGTAAATGAAGATGCTAACAAGGATATGCAATTTGCGGAACAGCTTAAACAGGCCGTTCCTTTCCGAATAAAAGAATATTCCGATCTCGAACAAGCTGCCGGGGAATTAAATGAGCGTGCCGTCCATATGATTATTCAAATTCCCGCCGACTTTTCTACTTCTCTCCAAGCAGGCAAAACGCCTTCCATAGACTACTGGATTAATCAGGCAACCGCATCCGCCACAAAAACTATGATGCTGCAAACTGCGCAGGAAGTGAGCCGGGAACTGAATCAACAATTTTTCTCTATACAGAAGACAGCCATGTCATCAGGAATCACGCAGGCCATTGCACAAATGCCGCTTGACCCGCCCATTGCACACTTGATTGGAAATGAAACAGTCTCCGCAATCGGTTCGCTTGATTCGGAACCTGCAGAAACGGTAGTTCATAAAACGAACAACGTAGAAGAATTCTCCGCGAACCTCGTACCTTTGATGGTCATCATCAGCTCATTTGTCGGAGCAATGGTCATGATCATGCAAATTAATGAAGCTGCCACATCCATTCGATCTTTGCACCCGAAGTGGAGTTTATTTTGGAGCAGGCAGATCATCAATCTGGCGGTGGCATTCTTGCTTCCTCTATTGACAATCAGCCTGATGAAACTATTTGGCATCAACAGCCAAGAAACATTTGCTATGATTTATCTGTTTCAAAGCGTCCTCTTCCTCGCCTTCTTGACCTTCGCGCAAGTTTTCGTCTTTTTATTCGGTAATTTGGGGATGGTCTTCAATATTCTTGCTCTGTCCCTGCAGCTCGTCACATCAGGAGTCTTAGTTTCACGTGAGTTATTATCGAACAGTTATCAAAAAGTAGCGGCTTTTTTGCCGGCTACGTACGGTGCAGACGGTTACTTTGCCATTATTTTCGGCGGGGGCAGTGGGATTTTAACGGAAAACATACGGCCTTTGCTGATAATTACTGTACTGGCATTTGGTTTGGCGGCGGGTGTAACAGCACTGAAGAGGTATGGGGAAAAAGCAGTAATTACTGAAAAGATAATTGAGTCACTGTAAGGAGTGCATATTGCCCTGTGCCTTCGCGCCGGCTAGAACAGTTCGGCCCGGAATGCTAAGATAAGAAGTAATCATACTGCCGGAAAGGAAGGATCTTTCATGCCACATCGGATTATTGATCAGCTTGAGCTGACGGGCTCTCCCCTTGACCAAATCAGCCAGGTACAGACACTGTTCGCTAAGCTTTTCGAGTTTGAGAACTTGGATGTCTTACTGAAGAATGAAGAATCGGTCACCGAAGCCTTTTTGCTGGATAAAATGGTGGAACGGGGCCGCGGCGGAGTGTGCTATGAACTGAACGGCCTGCTGCAGATCGTTTTGAAAGAATTAGGATTTGACGTTTCATTTGCTGCAGCTACAGTAGCCGACGAGAATGGCTGGATTTTGGACCGTACGCATACGGTGAATTTATTCGAATACGGAAGGACTCTCTACCTGCTCGACAGCGGTTCGGGCAACAATCTGCCGATGGCGCCGATTGCATTAGACGGCGAAACGGTCAGTTCTCCGTCAGGAAGCTACCGGCTGCGTACCGAAACAACTGAACGCGGCTCCATCGTCTGCGAACATCGGACGAAAAACGGTTGGGCATTGCACTATGCATTCGAACCTGATGTGGTCGGTTGGGAAGACCTGAACCGCATCAAAAAGTTAATTCATACCCATTCTGCGTCGCCATTCAACAAAACGCTGTTAGTCGCGAAAACGCTGGAAGACGGCACTTATTCGATCAATGAAAAACGCTTTAGCCGCAAATGGTCGGACGGACGGGCAAAGACAGTCCGTTTCGCCGGATCTGCGGAGATGCTGGAGCATATACGGCTTCACGCGGCACCTGCTGTTTATGAGGATGCTAAAAAGCTGTAAACATAAAAAAACACAGCCTCAATTACCCTGCGGCTGTGTTTTGTTCCAATTCACATTTTAAAAATATATACCCGTCCTTTTCATGCGTTTCATTCATCATAACAGGAATTCGTTCTTTGAAAATCGGCCCGTCGACCACTACCGTGTGGAATTCCCCCGATTCGCCGCAGCTATCAATGCCGAGCACCTCAAGTTCTTCCATCAGCCCGATCGTAAACCGCCTGCCAATAAATTCAGCGGGCATCATTTTCGTATTGACGACCACGATATATGCTTCAAAGCCTTCTGCAATGAATTCCTCCAGCAGTTTGCGGCGCGGCTCCTCCCAAAGCGGATGCACTGCTTCCATGCCGACTTTCGCACACATCGACTGCACCCAAAGCAGATGGTCTTCCAAATCGATATCCCCGAAAACGGCCTGTGGAATTCCGTGAGCTTTACAGACACGCATGGCATCGATGAATTGCGTCTCATAACCCGCCCAATCTGCTTTGCGTATCATCAGCGGGATACCGATCTGCTTTGCCTGAGCCTGCACAATTTCCAGCGGCAGTGCATGCGACTTGGAATGGCTCTGGTCTTTCTCGAACATCGTCCATAACATCGCGGGTGTCCTGCCGTCTTTTACTGCGCGGTGAAATGCCAGCGCAGAGTCTTTTCCGCCGCTCCAGGAAGAGACGAACTTTACGCCGCTCATTGTCCGTCCGCCCAGGCGATCCGTGCATCGACCGTGCGTGCCATGCGGATCAGATAGCAGCGGAATCCGAGCTTCGGCCAGAAATAAGAAGCCAGATGATTTGCCGTATACCAGTCCGTCATAATGTATTTATAGCCCGCCTTCTTCATTTGCGTGAAACTGTGATTGGCAATCGACTTGCCGATACCCTGTCCGCGCATATCAATATTCGTTGCAGCCTGAATGAGCGCCGCCGCCTTCCCCGGCGTTGTCATCGCATGCCTGTCGTCCGCAGGTGTATACAGATGAAACGCGACTGGCACGCCGTCCTGCTCCGCCACCCAGCTGCGCGTTCCTTCTTTTCCTTCATATGATTTCAGCACGGAGCGTTCCTGATCGAGTGCTTCCTGCGTAATCGGCTTCCATGCCGGCGCTTTCGCCTGATGCATGCTGTTCCAGGATGCCATTTTCTCCAGCAGCGACTGCTCCTCAGAAACTAATTCCTTCATCGTCACCAGGCTGTTCTCACCCGGCTGTGCCCGGTAACTTTCCAATGAAAGCGCGGCAAAACGCTGCTCGAAATGAAACGACTGCTCGAGAAGCTCGAAAATTAATTCGTCATTGCCGACCGGGACATCCACCACATGCTCAAAATAACCGTTGCGGACCCATTCTGCGCCTGCTTCTGTGTACATCAGACGCGCCAGCCGCGGATGCTCGTCCTCATGAATGACAAACGACGGATAGCCGATATACACCATGCGCCCCCGCGTCGCATCCTGGCGGTATTCATACAGCAGATACCCGATGACCTTCTCATCACGCAGCGTTACAAGGCCGCCGGTATACGGCTTCGCCATCTCTTCACGCAAACGTTCTTCCGCTTTCTCCTGCTCTTCAAACCGTTCCTGCAAAAATGGAAAACGCTGACGTTCATCCTGATGTCTCGCCGCCAGCAGCGAAGCCATCTGCGATATGTATTGATCTTCAAATTGAACAAAACGAATCAACCGAATCCCCTCCCGCTTAATTGTAAGTAAATTATATCATACCCCTCTTCCTTTCCAATGAAACGAACGGACCAGATTGTTACTGCTTGGCCAGCTTCATGATACCGGCCTGTTTGGGTTTCTTTACAACATATTGATAAAAGTTAGTTTAAATAATGAGATTGAGGGGAAAATGAGGGTGATAATATCTTAGGTGGATGAATTGCCCTTCAATCGGACATGCCTTTCAATCTCTTCCTTAACTGATAACATTTGCTTGGAGATGTAAGAAGCCTTACGAAAGAAAAGGAGGTTTTTTTATGACGAATAAAGATAAGCATCAAAACGATGTACAAAACGAGTCCCGGCGCAAGTTTCTGAAAAATTCAGGTTTAACTGTCGGCAGCCTGGTTGCGGGTGGAACTATAGCCGGGATGCTGGGTGCCAATCCGAAAACTAACCATCAGGACGCGACGGACACAGAGACCGCTTCAAAAGGGTATGAAAACCCGAACGAAGCCTTAATGTTCTTTACGCCTGCTCAATATCAAACGACTCAGGCAGCGACAGAACGTATTTTTCCAAAGGATGAGATCGGTCCTGGAGCCAAAGAGTTAAATGTGGCGATTTATATTGACCACCAGCTTGCCAGTCCGTGGGGAATCAATGCGAAAAATTATATGTCGGGACCATTTTTTGAGCCCGAACCTACACAGGGAGCACAATTACGTATTCTTCGGAAAGATATGTTCCGATTAGGTTTACAAGGACTGGATGACTACAGTCAAAAAAAATATCAGAAAGCATTTACTGAATTGGAAACGGAAGAACAGGATCAAGTATTGGTGGATTTTGAGGAAGGTAAAGCCTACCAGCTTGCCGCCGGTCTTTCGACTTCCGGATTCTTTACTATATTGAAGACACTGACAATTGAGGGTGTCTATGCAGATCCGATGTATGGCGGAAATAAGGAGATGCAGGGCTGGAAAATGCGGAATTACCCTGGTACCCGTATGAGTTATGCACAGGAAATTAAGGAAGAAAAATTTATAAAGCTGGATCCGCAAAGTCTGCGCAGCCATATGGGATGATAAATTAGGAGGGTGAATATGAGTAAAAAATTACCTAAAGTACCGGTTGTAATTGTTGGAATGGGATGGGCAGGCGGCATCATCGCCTCCGAATTAACAAAAGCGGGTGTTGAAGTTGTAGGATTGGAACGCGGCAAGGAAAGGCAAGTAAGTGATTTTTTAATGGTGCATGACGAACTTCGTTATCAGCATAGGGAAGATTTAATGCAAGATTTATCAAAGGAAACCATCACTTCCCGTAATAATGCGAAGATGAAAGCTTTGCCAATGCGGGAGTACGGAACCTTCATCGTTGGAGATGGCACGGGAGGCGCTGGGACTCACTGGAACGGACAAACTTACCGCTTTCTTCCCTATGACTTTGAAATTAAAACGATGACGGAAAAAAGATACGGGCCCGATAAAATCAAACCTGGTTATACAATTCAAGACTGGGGAATTACATACGACGAAATGGAGCCCTATTACGATAAGTTTGAAAAAATGGCCGGTATTTCAGGTGAGACGGTGGATCTGTACGGACCTCGTAAAAACCCGTATCCAACAGGTCCCATGGTCAAAACACCTATCATGGAAGATTTTGAAAAAGCTACGAAAAATCTTGGCTATAAACCTTATGTCATGCCTTCTGGGAATTTATCTGAACCGTATACGAATCCTGACGGCATTTCGCGCTCTGCATGTCAATACTGCGCGTATTGTGAAAACTTCGGTTGTGAGTATGGGGCCAAAGCAGACCCGATCGTCACGGTTATTCCGGTGGCGAAGCAAACAGGAAAACTGGATCTCCGGACGCATGCAAACGTAACAAAGATTTTAAATGACGGAAAAAAAGCGTCCGGTGTAATTTATGTAAATACCATTACGGGCGAAGAGTTTGAACAGCCGGCTGAAGTAGTCGTCATCGCGAGTTATGTATTTAACAATGTGAGATTTTTGCTGAACTCAGGTCTCGGAAAGCCGTATAATCCCGAAACCGGCACTGGTTCAGTGGGCAAAAATTATTGTTATCAGGTAACGGCCGGTTCTACCACTTTATTCTTTGAAGACAAACAGTTTAATTTATACGGCGGTGCAGGCGCATTAGGTATTGAGATTCCCGAATTTACAGGAGATAACTTTGACCATACGGATGTCGATTTCATTCACGGTGCCGGTATCCGCACCACCCAGTACGGGAATCGGCCGATTGCGAATAATATCGTGCCAAAAGGTACGCCTTCATGGGGATCCGAATTCAAGAAGCAATCGATCAAATACGCGAATAGTTCATACCCGGTAAAGATACAAGGAGCCAGCATGCCGCATGAGCAAAACTATCTCGATATAGATCCTACGTATAAAGATGCGTATGGCATACCTTTATTGCGCATGACGTTCGACTATACAGACCAGGATAAAGAGCTGGTGAAATATATGATAAAAGTAACAAGAAAGATTGCAGAAGAAATTGGCGCTGATCATATTGAGTCCATTGAAACGCAAGGAGAATTCAACGTTAATAAAGATTCAAATACGCATAATACAGGTGGTGTCATCATGGGGGCTGACCCGGAAACGTCAGCAGTCAACACATACTTGCAGATGTGGGACGCCCCAAATGTATTTGTTGTCGGATCTTCCGCCTTTCCTCATAACAGCTGCTTCAATCCAACTGGCACATTAGGTGCTCTTTCATACAGAGCAGCTGAAGGTATTCAGACATATTTGAAGACAGGTGAACCACTTGTATAAGATACCAGTGCCCAAAATATCTTTCATTTCGAGATGGCGCGGCTCCTCTAAGGAGAGATAGGAAAATCCTAAGATGCAAAATAGTAATATAAGCCGTTTTGGGATTATCTTATTAACGACTGGGGTATAAGTCATAATAAGTTTGCATTAAGTCCCTGAAAATCCGTTGCACTTGCTTACCAGACCGTAGATAAAATTCAAAAGTATCGTCTAAAAGGCAAATCAAATATTTGATACGAAAGGATGGAATCAAAATGAATTTAGCAGCTATCGGTGTGCCCGGGCTCATTATTATCTTGGTCATTATTTTAATCCTGTTCGGACCTCGGAAATTGCCTGAAGTTGGTTCAGCTGTCGGTAAAACACTAGCCGAGTTCAAGAAATCTGCGAAAGATATTATGGATGATGACAATGAGCAAAATAAAACAACCGTCAAAAGGATGGATGAAACTGATAAAACAGAAATTGATAAGTAGGTGAAACGATGGATCCGTACAGTGATCAAAACCGTAAAATCCTCAGTCCGCCAGATGAAAAGAATACTGAAGAGTCTGCGCCGTCTGATCACTCTGCAGAAACTTCTTCTACTAATACTGAACCTGAACATTCTTCTGATAAAGACTCGGCATTGATTGAACATCTGACAGACTTACGTAAACAGCTGATCAAAAGTGTTGCCATTTTCTTGGTATTCTTCATCGCAACATTCAGTACGATTAATTTTTGGTTTCCGTATATTACTAGAGGCTATCAGCTGGTCGTGCTCAGTCCGCTTGAAGTTATTTCATTCTACACGGCGATTTCTGCAGCTATGGCATTCGGTCTATCAATCCCTTTCCTCTGCCATTTTCTATGGCAGTTCGTCAAGCCGGGGTTGACGGAAAAAGAAGGACGCTTCCTGAGCCTGTATTCTCCGGCTATACTGATTTTGTTTATAGGCGGCTTGGCCTTTGGATATTATATAGTGAATCCACTGAGCTATAATTTCTTAATCAAGCTTGGGAATATGAATTTCGATGTCATGATTACCGCGAAGGAATACGGGCGTTTTCTATTAATGACAACCATGCCGATTGGTTTGCTTTTCGAACTGCCGATTGTTGCATTATTCCTTTCTGTCATCGGTATTTTGACTTCCGAATCGATGAAAAAGGTTCGAAAGTGGTCGTATGTTGTACTTGCGGTCGTTTCTGCACTCATTACACCACCGGACTTTTTTAGCCAGCTCATTATTTTGATTCCGATGATTGCTCTTTACGAAGTGAGCATTTTCCTAGTGACTCGCACGGAAAGACGTGTACTTCGTGAAGATCCTGTATAAAATGAAAAGATATATTCACTGGGTGCCCATCTCGTGGATATGCCTCTTTCTAATTTCCATTTCAAAAATACATACCCGCACGGCGAATTACATAAATTAAATGAATTTTCGGCTATTACATAGTATGCTAGAATTATTGCAAAAAGGAGTGACGACTGATGAAATTGGCATCGTTATGGAGATATCCCGTCAAATCAATGATGGGCGAGGAAATGAATGCATGTGAAATCACTGAAAAAGGCGTGCGCGGCGACCGCGGATACGGTGTGGTGGACGCGGAGACAGGAAGGCTGGCGAACGCCAAGAACCCGAAGAAGTGGCCAGAAATGTTCTATTATCGAGCAGCGTTCACCGACCCTGCGATAGCCGCCTCTGTCCGCATCACCCTGCCGACCGGCGAAACTGTATTAAGCACAGACGAAGACGTGAATCGGCGGCTGTCCGAAAGTTTCGGCCGCGACGTCCATCTCGCTGTTCCTACGGGTTTGGATATCGAATTCGAAGGCTATATCCCCGAAGGCATCGAGGAACTCGAGAACCCGGGAACCGTCTTCTCCCGCACTTCACCCAATGAAACCTTCTTCGATATCGCGATGGTGCACTTGATCACGACATCCACCATCGACAAATTACGCGAACTCGCACCCGAAAGCCGCATTGAACCGCGCCGCTTCCGTCCGAATCTCATTCTCGATACGCCGGACGCAGAAGGTTTCATTGAGGAAGAATGGGTCGGGAAAACGCTGTGGATTGGGGACGAAGTGCAGCTCCGCATACTGCAGCCGACGAAGCGCTGCGTCATGACGACATTGCCGCAGGGCGATCTGCCGCGTGATCCGAATGTGCTGCGGACACTGGCCCGGCAAAACGATGGCAATTTTGGCGTCTATGCGGAAGTCATTCAGCCGGGGCGGGTACAGATTGGGGATTTGATTCGGGTTGGCGACTGAGTAATTCTTTCGATAATATTCGTTCTTCAATATGATACAAAACAGACTTTCCGTTTCCTGACAGTTGGAGCGGAAGGTTTTTTAATATGTGCTTTGCAGGATTATTTTCGACACCAAAAAACTCCTTGCATTTTTTTCGTGATAACTCTCTGTCGAATACTGCAAAATATTCATAGACAGCCCGCTTCGTTGCGAATTTGGTGATATTCCCGCAACCTTTGCATAACCATTTCCGTTCACTCAGCCTGCGCAACGGGGAATAACAAACTTCACAAATACACCCTGGAGTCAAATCATTTACATCAATATTGAAATACTCACTAAGCGGAAAAGGATTATACACAGACTGCTGATTGGTAAATTTTCGGGTCAGACTTTTTATTTGCTGTATAGACAGCACAGTCTTTTCAAAAGGATTAGATTGAAAATAAAGAGGAAGGTGCTTGGCGTACACCAAGGTCAGATCTGAAGGAGCATGATGCACAGAAGTTTTTTGACTGGCTAAGACGATCAGGCTTTGAATGGGGATTTCAAAACCCTCTTCGGTCAGCCATTTTTGTAAATACTGACGGCTGTTCTCCGTTTGCATATGCAGGCATTCCATAACAATTGGCGGACGGTTTTCATACTGGCACTCAACATGCGGTGGATTTGTCCGGCAAATCAATCTCCCTGCTATATTCTTCACTTCCAGAATGAATAGTCCTGAAGGCGTGATGAGCAAGGTATCCAGCTGAATGCGAATGTCTTTTTCCATAAGCAGCTGTACATCTGTCAAAATAGTAACCGGCACATTGAATTGGCATCTTGCCAAATATTTGTCGGCTATCTTTTCACCGGCATAACCGGCTTTGACCCGGTAAAGCGACTCTCGCAACTCCTGATAACGTGGATGCTTCGGGTTCATCCTGGCCAATAAGCTAGGCAACCCGATTAGTAACAAAGGACGTTTTCGATAGATTTTAATTCTGCTTTCCTCCTTTTATGAGACATATAAATATTACCACAATATTTTGATTAATAAAACGAAATTTAGCGGACTCATATTTTTGATGGAGTTTTAGGTGTTCGGTAAACTCAGTAGTACTTAGGGTGAACTCCGCGCAGTTTGCGGTAAACTCAGCCTGATTCAGAAAACTCAACACGAATTGCGGATAACTCAGCAACGCTTTCGGCGAACTCTAACAACTATGCGGATAATTCACCCCATTACTCAAAAGAAACCCCTTTTTCCAAATGGAAAAAAGGGGTTTCTTACTCAATCAAACCGGCATCGGCGTATCAGTCGGCTTTGCATAGCCGCCACCGCCGTACTCCGTATCAATCGCGTCACGGATTTCTTTCATCGACTTGCCGTCCTGCTTCATCTGCACAGATTTCACAGCAATCTCCAGGCAGACCTGGCAGCGTGTGCCGTGGTCGTCCCAGACAACTGAACCGTCTTCGCGCACTTCATCGAGGAAGCAGTTCATATTGCTTTTATGGCCTGCACTTTCTCCGCAGCCGCAATAGCACGGCATATACTCTAGAACTTCCGTAGCTTTCCCGGCCACTTGATAAATCAGACGCATATCCTCCGGCTTATCATCCAAAAACGACGGCAAGACGTCAGCTGATGCAGTGACTTCCTGCAAATCGCCGTTCGGCAAATGCTCCGTATGGCCAGCTTCTGCCTTCGCCTGTACGTCTGAATGATCCGTTTCTGCCGGTTTCTCCGTGGCACCGTTTCCGCATGCCGCCAGCGCCAAAGTCAGCGCCGCCAGTCCAGCGAGCAATTTCTTTTTCATGTCTGATCCTGACTCCTTCGTATAGACGTAATGTCTCCAGTATACAAAATAAGCATGGGAAACGGACGCACAATTTTATGACAACTTATTGATTGCCTGTCATCTTGCCCGGAACGACATATTCGTCAAACTGCTCTTCTGTCAATAAACCTGTAGAAAGCGCCGCTTCTTTTAGCGTCGTGCCTTCCTTATGGGCTTTCTTCGCGATTTTCGCCGCATTTTCATAGCCGATGTACGGATTCAGCGCTGTAACGAGCATCAAGGAATTCTTCACCTTATTGTCAATTTCTTCACGATTCGGTTCAATTCCGACCGCGCAGTTATCATTAAAGCTGACCATGCCGTCCGCCAGCAGTTTCGCAGACTGCAGGAAGTTATAAATGATGACCGGCTTGAAGACGTTCAACTCGAAATTCCCCTGGCTTGCCGCGAAACCGATTGTCGCGTCGTTCCCCATGACCTGCGTCACGACCATCGTCAATGCTTCGCTCTGCGTCGGGTTCACTTTCCCCGGCATGATGGAACTGCCCGGCTCGTTTTCTGGAATCGTGATTTCACCGATACCCGAACGCGGTCCGCTTGCGAGCCAGCGCACGTCATTGGCGATCTTCATCAAATTAGCAGCCAATGCTTTTAGCGCGCCATGTGTGTAGACGACTTCATCATAGCTAGTCAGCGCATGGAATTTATTCGCTGCGGAAGTGAATTCGATGCCGACAGACTTCGAGATTTCTTCCGCCACTTTTTCACCGAATCCAGACGGCGCGTTCAGCCCTGTTCCGACTGCTGTGCCGCCGATTGCAAGTTCCTTCATGGAATCAACGCTCTCTTCCAGCATTCTACGCGTTTTCACTAACATTTCATGCCATCCGCTGATTTCCTGTCCAAGTGTCAATGGCGTCGCGTCCTGCAAGTGCGTACGACCGATTTTGATGATGTCCTTGAAGTCTTCGGATTTCTTATGAAGTGTCCCTTTTAATTGGTCGATCGCCGGCAATACTTCACGTTCGACTGCGATAACACCCGCCACGTGAAGTGCTGTCGGGAATGTATCGTTGGAACTTTGAGATTTATTGACGTCGTCATTCGGGTGCAGACGGTCTTCCTCGCCCCATTCCTCAAGCAACTGGTTGCCTCGGTTTGCGAGTACTTCGTTCATATTCATGTTCGATTGCGTGCCGCTGCCTGTCTGCCATACGACTAACGGGAAGTGTTCGTCCCATTTGCCTTCGATGACTTCTTCTGCCGCCGCTTTGATTGCTTTCATTTTCGCTTCAGATAAATTGCCGAATGAATGGCTCGCGATGGCTGCCGATTTTTTCAGATGGGCAAATGCTTGGATGACGCCAAGCGGAATTCGTTCGCCGCCAATCTTGAAGTTCTGCTTGCTACGCTGTGTCTGTGCTCCCCAAAGCTTATCTGCAGGTACTTTGATCTCTCCGAACGTGTCATGCTCAATACGATATTCCATCTTTCCATCCACCTCTCGAAATTGTAATCAGACTCTCACTCTATCATGCCCTATTTATTCGGAAATTTGAATTAAAAAGGGTTGGTGTGGCAGTTGCGTATCGTTGATTATGGCTCCAGCCGGGGAAGCTTTCCGGAGGGCGTGGCTGAGCCAAGCGAACAGCATAGGGTTCGCTTAGCCTTATTTTCTGTATACTTTGCAGAAATTAAGGCCGGCTATACTCATAACGTTGCTCCATCTTCCGCCACAATCAACTAGGAAGAATTTTCAACATGCAATTAATTATACATTTTGCGCACGAAATGCTTTCCGCACAATAGTCAAATAAATAACCAGTGCACTTGTGCTGCAGATTAAGATGATGATGCCCATTGGCCAGGCGGAGAAATCTCCGGCCAGGCCGACTAGTGGTGAAACGATTGCGCCGCCGATGAACGGCAGGAGACCGAGGAACGCAGCGGCGCTTCCTGCTGATTTCCCCTGGCTTTGCATGGCCAATGAGAAAGCGGATGTGGAGACCATTCCGACGCTTGATACGACTAGAAATAATGCAGTCGCCATTAATGCAAGCGGCCATTCATTCCAGACGGCTACTAATAGAAACAGACTGCCGGTGAAGGAAATCATGACGCCTGTACGCAAAAATTTCACTTCGTGGATCTTGCCTGCCAGACGCCCTGTAATTTGGGCGGCAATAATAATGCCGATACCATTCAGCGCGAAAAATAATGAGAATTGCTGAGGTGATACACCGTAGATATTTTGCAGCACAAACGGCGATCCTGCGATGTAGGCGAACATGCTCGACATGATGAAGCCCTGGGTCAGTGCGATACCCATGAACCATTTGTCTTTCAGCAGGCCGCCGAATGTTTTGACGACAGCGAGCATGCCGCCTTCTGCACGCTGTTCGACCGGCAACGTATCCGGCAGGAAGGAGGAAGTCGCCAGAAACATTACTAAGCCAATTGCCCCTAATATGAAGAACACCACTTGCCAAGACGCGAAGCTCAATACTACTCCGCCAGCAATCGGCGCCATGATCGGTGCTACACCATTGACAATTGACAGCATTGCCATGAATTTCGTTAATTCCTATGTACAGATCCCGCGCACAGGCCCGTGCAATGACGATGCCGGCTGCACCCGTCATTCCCTGAATGAAACGCAGCAAGACGAATGCCCAGATGTTTACCGTAAACGCACACATGACAGAAGCCGCCGCATAGACGATTAACGTAATGATGAGGGGTTTGCGTCTGCCGTAAATATCACTCATTGGTCCGAATACAAGCTGTCCCGCGCCTAATCCGATCAGGCAAGCAGTCAGACTTAATTGGGCAAGGGAAGCGGAAACGCCCATATCTTCCGCGACAATTGGCAGCCCGGGCAGATACATGTCCATCGACAGCGGTCCGAATGCCGTCAGCGAGCCGAGCAGCAGGACGAGCCAGACAGTCGGAAGCGGTATTTTCTTTTGAAGCTGTTTACCCATTTCACAAAACCCTTTTCTTCATTAGATTCTTCTTAGTATAGCATGAAGAAAAAATGCTGTTCTGTCAAAGCCTACAACTGCTTATGCCGCTAGAACAGTTGACAAATCTCTTTTTGTTCGAGCATTCATAATTTTTTTACACATATTCCGTTTCTTCAAGCGGTAACTTGAACCAAAAAGTATGATAGTGGTTTTTTATAGAATCCAATCCAATCCGACCATTATGATGCTCGATAATCTCTTTCGAAATCGCTAGGCCAAGCCCTGTTCCACCTGTCCCGTGACTTCGGGAAGCATCGCCTTGATAAAACCGTTCAAACACTTTAGCTCTTTCTTCCTCTGTAATCTCCTGACCTTCACTGCTGATTGAAACTCGATAACTTTCTCCCGAAACCTTGCCATGTATCCGGATGGGCTCTTTCCCTTCATAATAACGAATGGCGTTATCGATGATGTTGCTGAGAACTTGCGGAATGCCTCCGTTATATACATTCACCATCCCAGCATCAGCTTCAACTAGTACGGGGATGCCTTTTTCCTTTAATGTCCAATGAAACATTTCAATAGATTGCTCGATCAGCAACCGCATATCTACCCGTTCTTTTTCTGTGAAGGTTTGTTTCGAGACATAATCCCATTCCTTTAATTGCTCCAACTGTTCCACCATCGTGGTCAGACGTTTCGATTCACCGCTAAGCGCACCGAATAACTCTTTATCTCCTACAATGACACCATTGCGCAACGCAATAAGATAGCTCGTTAAGTTTGATAAAGGGGTTCGGAATTCATGGGAAAGATCCGTTACCAGCTTCTGCCGGGATTGCTGATTGTTTTTCAATTGTTGCACCAGTTCATTGAAATGGATGATCAATTCTCCTATTTCCCCTCTGGATTTTGTTTGAATCACCTCAGGATAATGTCCTTTTTTCATGTCCTTAGTAGATTCAATCAGCACTTTTAACGGACGAATCAATTTCCTCGTTAAATAAAAGTGAATAAGGCTTCCCATTAAAATGGTGGATATGCTGAATATCCATAAATACTGTAATAGAGTGGCATTAAAATGACTTTGTCCTTGTTCATTCATCGTCCCCATACCATCCACCAGCACACAGGCTGTATTATAAATAGCAAAGCTGCTGAGGATGATGAAAAGTGAGATTGCGAAGACATTTAAAAATGTCAATCGCCAGAGGAGCTGTTTTGGCAGCAACGACCTGATCAACTTAACCATACACAAATTTATATCCCATTCCTCGCACCGTGAGAATGCGTTTAGGGGAAGAGGGAACCTCCTCGATTTTCTCCCTCAGTTTCTTTACATGGACATCGATGGTCCGATCTAATACAACTTTATCGCCATACGGATACAATTGATGAAGGAGATCCTCTCGCGTAAAAACGATATGCGGATTCCCCATAAAATGGAACAATAAATTAAATTCATGTTTCGTCAAGTTTATTTTTTGATCGAAAAGCAGTACTTCTCCCTTTCTTGGTTTGATACATAGCCCGTCGTATGCAATCTTTTGACAGAATGGGCCGGTTCTCCGCAAGACCGCCTCCACATGTGCGAGAAGTTCATCCGGATCAAACGGTTTTGTCATATAATCATCGGCACCCATTCGTAACCCATTGATTTTATCATTCGTATGAACTTTGGCAGATAGCATGATAATAGACACTTCATTCTGCTCTTGGTCCTTCACCCATTTACAAAAATCTTCCCCGCTACATTTTGGCAGCATCAAATCCAGTACAATCAAACAAGGATGATGCTTGAGGAAAAGGTCTTTCGCATCCTCACCATCGACTGCCGCAATTACATCGTACCCTTCTTTTTTCAAATAGATGCAAATCAAATCACGGATTAGCTTGTCATCTTCAACTACTAATATGGTCTGCTTCACCTAATCACCTCCTCATTATTGTACATTCGTTAAATTCTTATTTCATCTTCTCCACTTCTTGGACTATTAGATCATAATTGATCGCCCCAAGTGCAACGAATTGAATACGGCCATCCGATTCAATCATGTACGTCGTAGGATACGCATAGACACTATACAGATTGCTCACGTCAGAACTTCTGTCCATCAAGACGGGAAATGTCAGCCCATATTCATCCACAAATGGAGCGACCACTTCTTCATTATTTTCTGTAGATGTTAGATTGACTGCCAATATTTCGACATCCAAGTTGCTTTGTGTATACAGCTTCTGCATATCTGGCATCTCCGCCCGACATGGCGGACACCAAGTCGCCCAAAAGTTCAACAATACTCGCTGTCCTCTATAATCCGATAATTGGACTGTTTTCCCTTCCAACGTCTTCAGTTCAAAATCAGGTGCCAATTGGCCGCGCTGAATTCCGATTTCATTGGAATCTACGGTACTGAAAACATCTGCCTGAAGCGGTCGGCCCGTTGCTGTTTCCTTTTCCGAAAAGGTAAAGTCATAGACGGCCCAACCGACCAACACCATTACGACAGCTAGTAATATTACTCTCTTCTTCATTCATGATCTCCCCCTATTTATCCCAGGTTTGATAACCACGTGCCGTCTACTAAATCAAGCAGCCAACCTGTAATTAATGGCATTAAGCCGAAAAACAATACAAGACCCATCAAAATCATGATGACTGCGCCTACTTTCATGATCACCTGACTGCGGCGGACAATCCACTTCGTCGAGCCAAGGAAAAATGTCAAGATTAGGAAAGGCAGCGCAAAACCGATAACATACATAATCGTGTAGAAAATTCCCTGGCTCGGGTTACTCGCAGCCAGCATTAAAATGGAACCGAAGATTGGACCGATACAAGGCGTCCAGCCGGCTGCAAACCCGAGTCCGATGAAAAATGTCCCGAAATAGCCGGTCGGTCTCCTCGTCGATTGAATGCGTCGTTCTTTCATCAACCCCATAATATTGACCCATCCACCTATAAACAAGCCCATGACTATAATGAAAATCCCGGCAATTCGTTGGATAAACAAGCCGGAGTCTCCTCTTAACAGTTCTGAAATCCACTGACCGAAAAAGGAGGCACCGGCCCCCAGGCTGATGAAGACAAGCGATACCCCCAGTAAAAATACAAGGGAATGACTAATTAATTTTCTGCGGATTTTTATCGTCTGGTTCCCTTGAAGTTCTTTCACACTGATTCCTGTAATATACGAAAGATATGCCGGGAAAATAGGCAGCACACAAGGAGACAAAAAAGAAAGTGCCCCCGCTCCGACTGCCAGTAACATCCCTACTATCAATACCGTATCTGTTTCAATTCCACCCATAACGTCCTTCCTTCCTATGTTGTAGTATTAGCAATAGCAAATTGGCTGCGAAAAAGAGCAAGAGGAACCACGGTTTAATCATATAACCGAACACCGTTACATAAGGCTGGATCGTCAACAGCACGCCCATCCCGAATGTCCAAACCGTCAATAAGATTCCGAGTAACTTCCCCGTCGCCATCCGTCCATTCAAGTAAGTAAAAACTCCCAGAAGAATCGCCAATAATATAAGACTTCTCAATGAATAGATCTGATCATTCCAAGCGTATTGAATGAACTCATATAAAAATGCCGCGGATAAATACAGATGAACAAAAGCCCTTCCGACAGTCAGGCCCTCCAGATGTCCCTGTTTCACCTTATACGACAAGAGCAACCCACTAAATAACACCGCCGCATAGAAAGCGCCTGAATCTCCCGGGTACGCCAAAATCGCCATTGGATCTGTGATAAAGACAGGAAGATTCAAAAGAACTTTTCCCGCCCACATAAATAAAACAAAATTGATCAGTTGCGAAACCATTTCATCGACCATCTTCTTTTTCTGCTCCTTCGGCAGTTCACTCATCAAATAAAAGAGCAAAATACTAAGAGCTATGCTGAAGACTAGAATAGATATGGAGATCAATTTACTTATCGATGCCATTCAAGTCCCCCATTTCCTCTCCATCTTCATCATACTGTCCCATTATGAAAATTTGATGAAAGCGAGTTAATTGGCAACAGAAACCTGCACCCTATGCTGAATGATCATGTCGAGGGTTAATCCCTAAAGGTGATACCATGCCGGATGAAAAAGAGACTAAAATCCGTTATAAAATATTGAATTTCATCCTAGGGAAAGAAAAAGCCGGGAAGTTTACACATGACCCCTACATTACGAGAGCCATTAACGATGGATGAAAATGTGGTCGTTCATAGTGGTACAAAATATCTTAAGGGTCATGGAGATGTGATTGCCGGATTTGTCATTGGAGAGAAAAAAGAAATTGCTATGATACGAAAGAAACTAATGGGAGATTTACCTATTGCAGAGGGGAATGAAGACGCTTCCTATTAGAATGGAAAGGCATTGTAAGAATGCTTTGGAGCTTGCGAAGTACTTGAAAGTGCATCCCGCTGTAACAGCGCGCATTACCAGACGGTCGGGGTTCATCCGCTCGTCGCATTCGACGGCTTGACAGGCGACTTCCTGAAAGCAAAGTTGCGTCCTGGCAATGTCTATATGAGCAGTTCTTTTCATATTGGGCTGCGTGCCGCTGCCTGTCTGCCAGACGGCAGTATATCAAAAAACAGCCTTTCTGTTAGGCTGCCTTCCATTCTATAATAATAATCCGCCTGCAGCGCCTGTCAGTACAACGATCCACGGCGGAATCTTCCAAAATGCCAGCATGCTGAATAGTACCGCCGCCAACGCAAAATCGGCCGGTTTCCCAATTGAACTTGTGAAAATCGGATGATATAATGCAGCCAATAAAATCCCGATCACCGCAGCGTTGACACCCATTACAGCACCTTTGATCCGAGGATGGCTGCGCAACAAATCCCAAAATGGAAGCGCGCCCGCAATCAGCAGGAAAGCAGGCAGGAATATCGCAAAGGTCGCAAATAATCCGCCCTGCCAGCCGTTCATCACTGCACCGAGATACGATGCGAACGTAAACAGCGGTCCGGGAACCGCCTGCGCCGCTCCGTACCCGGCCAGAAATGCTTCACCGCTGATCCGGCCCATCGGCACCAATTCCTGTTCCAATAAAGGCAAAACCACATGCCCTCCGCCGAATACAAGCGCGCCTGCCCGATAAAAACTATCGAACAGTGCTACCCAGT
This sequence comes from Sporosarcina sp. NCCP-2331, assembly GCF_023707945.1. Lineage (NCBI taxonomy): Bacteria > Bacillati > Bacillota > Bacilli > Caryophanales > Caryophanaceae > Sporosarcina > Sporosarcina sp. NCCP-2331. The sequence continues at coordinate 120,676 of NZ_BRCD01000003.1, read as the reverse complement.
AAGAGCCCGTCAGATCACGTAAAATCGGCAAAACGGCTAATAGCCCAAAAAAGAGTGTCAGGCAAAGCGCCCCTGCTTTTTTGGATAAAGGAAATTTCGATTGATCGATTCCACTGTCTTGCTCGGCAGATCGAAAGAGAAGGAGCCCCGCAATTCCCCCCAATAAAATAATTGCAATTTGTGTAAAAGCTGTCTGCCATAAAAGAACGGCAATGAGCGCAAGCAGCGCAATCGTCTTTCGTGCCGTATCGGGCGTCAGATTTTTCGCCATGCCAAGAATTGCATGCGCGACAACCGCCACCGCCACAATCTTCAATCCATGCAGCCAGCCTGCATGGCCGATATCCGAACCAACGAACAGCATCGCAAATAAAATTAAGACCAGCACGGAAGGCATCGTGAAGCCGATAAATGAAACAATTCCTCCCAATATGCCGGCCCGGGCTATTCCAACGCCAATTCCGACTTGACTGCTCGCAGGACCCGGCAGGAACTGGGCAAGCGCCACTAAATCTGCATAGCTTTTTTCATCCATCCACTTGCGCTTACGGACATATTCTTCATGAAAATAGCCTAAATGAGCAGCCGGTCCGCCAAATGAAGTCAGACCAAGCTTTGTTGAGGCAATGAGTATTTCTAGTAAACGATTCATTCCAAACACCTTTCCCGTTTCATTTGCCTCTATCATCTCATTCAGTAATTAATTTTCAACATACTTACAAAATCTTAACGCAGACGTAATAATCCCTAACAGAAAACAAAATAAAAAAAACCAAGAGCCTCCCGGAATTTCAGGAACTCTTGGTTTCTCTTATAATTCGCGCCGCAGCGCATCAATCACATCGATTTTCGTAGCCTTTCTTGCAGGACGCCAGCCTGATACAACGGCGACAGTCAGACTGATGGCGGAAGCAATAACGACCAGCTGCCAGGGAATGATGGAGAATGTGACATGTAAATCAGCAAAATCCTCTTCCCCCATTGCCGCCCCCACGATGATAGGCAGTAACCAATTGGAAACAAAGCTTACGGCGTAGGAAATAATGAGCGCTAAAACAGTTCCGACAATCCCAATCCATGCGCTTTCCATCAAGAACAGCCGCTGAATCAGCTTTGGCTGTGCACCGATCGCCTTCATGACACCAATTTCACGTGTGCGTTCCGTCACAGCCATGGTCATCGTGTTGAAGATCCCAATAGAAGAGATTAAGATGGCAATCGTGCCCACAAATACGAGACCCGCTTTCAACGCAAGAAAGAATACATCAACGCGATCCAATTCTTCTGAGATGGAATAGACATCATAGCCGTCCTCTTTCAATTGATTCGTGACCGACTTTACGTTTTCAAGCTCATCCGCGTAAACGTACAGCATACTGGACAGCAGCGGATTATCCTCCAAGTCTGCCTCCTGCTTCTGGTAGATGTTCTCCAGTTTAGGAATCAGCTCCGCATCCGCGTAAATTTTATTGTCCACCAGCCAGTCTTTTGACGGCTTTTCGGCAATGCCGACAATGGTCAATTCGGTTTGATCCTTAAATAGGTCACCTGTATTGTAATCTCCCATTTGATAAACGAACTTTTCTCCGATCAATTTTCCATCGTATGCAGGTAGATCGGGTTCTTCCTGTGAATCTGCAGGAAGTGATTCCATTATTTTATCGGCAGCCTGCTGGTCAATCAAACTCTCAGCAAAACCGCTCCCCACTACCACTTCATCAGCTGTTTCCGGCAGTCTTCCCTCTTCCAAAGCGAAGCCGACTTTTGCTTCTTCATTAAAATCAGTCACAAGTAAATTACCGTTAGCGGTATATTTCCCGATTGACTCCTGCTGCAGCGCATTGACATTCTGACGCACAACGACCGCTTTGACATGGTCGATGTCTTTCATTTCCACCGCTTTACTGACATCCAGTTCACTGGAATACACTTCAATTTGTGTAACCAGCCGATTATCCAGAATCTCGTTTCTCAGCGTATCGTGAATTCCGAAGCCGACGCTTGCCAATACGATCAGAAATGCCGTACCCATTGTTGCCGCGAGAACCGTCATGAAAACGCGCAGTTTATTTTTCCTGATATGCTGCCGAATAAAATCGATCTGGTCTTTAAACTGCATGTGGAACACCTTCTTCCGTCAAAATCCCGTCATGCATCCGGTACATCCTGTCCGCCTTGTGTGCCACTTCATCGTCATGAGTGATGATGACAAACGTGATGCCGAGCGTCTTATTAAGTGTTTGGATCAACTGCAATACTTCCAGCTCCGTCTCCGAATCCAGACTGCCTGTCGGTTCGTCCGCGAAAATAATGGGCGGATCCGTGATCAGTGCACGCGCGATACTGACCCGCTGCTGCTGTCCTCCTGACAATTCATTCGGATAATGATCCTGTACAGCAGTCAAACCCACTTGCTTCATCAACTTATTGACTTTATCTTTACGTGTATGACGATTCATCCCTGTTAACTTCAGCGGCAACTCCACATTCTCGAATGCCGTCAGACCGGGCATGAGCTGGAAATTTTGAAAAATGAAACCGAAGTTCTCCAAACGGAACTGCGCACTTTGCTGTTCGGAAAATGTGGAAGTCACCGTATCTTTCACCCGTATTTCTCCGCTGTCCGGTTTTAAGAACCCTGCTAATATATGAAGCAATGTGGATTTTCCGGAGCCGCTTCGTCCCACAATCGAGACAATCTCTCCCTGCCGGACCGAAAATGAAATACGCTTCAGCACAGGCACATTGGTTTCTTTCCCTTTTCTTCCGATTAAAAATGAATGATTTATATTATCTACTGTAATCAATATTTTTCCTCCCATGACTGTATTAACTTCAGTATACAAATGCCATCTTAAGGAACCATAAGGATGATTCTTAAGATTTTCTGAAGTTCTGCGCAAAAACCATCAAATTACTACACGATTCGCTATCTTTTTATGCAATTAATTTGGTATGATGTAGGAATCCAATACGTTAAGGCGTGTTTGGGAAACTGCTGAACTACGTTACACTAACGATTCCAACAATAGATGGAGGAAAATACATGTTAAGTCCACGAAAACCCGATCCATTTTTCACTGCTTTATTGGACATTGCGAAACATGTGCAGGAGTCGCTGCACTATGCAGATGATTTTAAAGTAGATACGGTGGCGGACCTTAAGGAAATCAGCATCAAAATGAAAGCCTTTGAGACCTCAGGCGATACGCTGATTCATGAATTGATCACCAAACTGAACACATCGTTCATGACACCGATTGAACGTGAAGATATTTTACAGCTGGCCATCAAAATGGACGACATCTTAGATGGAATCGAGCATTTCATTGGAAATTTGGAAATGTTCTCCCTCATTGAAGTGGATGAATATATGCAGAAGTTCATGGACAATATCGTCAAAAGCACGGACGAAATCGTCAAAGCAATGGAGCTTCTGACGAATAAGAAGCTTGTGGAGATGCGCACACATGCCGTGCAGATCAAAGAGTATGAACGGATTTGCGACGACGTGCTGCGGACATCCATTAAGCAGTTGTTCATTCGGGAAAAAGACCCAATCCGAATCATTCAGCTGAAGGATCTGTACGAATTACTCGAAGAAACTGCTGATTATTGCCAGGACGTCGCCAACACAATCGAAACGATCATAATGCGTAACGCGTAAGGAGTAACAGCCGATGGATACGATTCTCATACTCACCATTCTCGTTGTCGTGTTTGCTCTGGCATTCGACTTCATCAATGGTTTTCACGACACAGCCAACGCCATCGCCACATCTGTTTCGACGCGTGCATTAAAACCACGGACTGCAATTATGATGGCGGCAACAATGAACTTTATCGGAGCATTGACGTTTACAGGGGTCGCGAAGACGATTACAAAAGATATTGTTGACCCTTTTTTATTGCCTGACGGTGTGGGTTCATTGGTCATTTTGGCCGCACTTGTCTCTGCGATCATCTGGAACCTTGTGACATGGTATTTCGGAATTCCTTCCAGTTCGTCACACGCGCTGATTGGTTCGATCGCAGGTGCCGCGATTGCAGCAGCCGGTTTCGGGATTCTGAACTACAGCGGATTCATCAAGATTATTCAGGCACTCCTGCTGTCCCCGGTCATTGCGCTGGTCGGCGGTTTCATTGTCATGACGATTCTGAAGAACGTTCTGAAAAACCGAAATCTTTTCAAAGCGAATAAACGGATCCGCTATATGCAGATCGGCACGGCGGCTATCCAGTCGTTTACGCACGGGACAAATGATGCGCAAAAAGCAATGGGGATCATTACGATGGCATTGATTGCAGCCAATTTGCAGACTTCCGATGATATTCAGCTGTGGGTACGTATCGCAGCCGCTACTTCCATGGGGATCGGAACATCGATCGGCGGCTATAAGATTATCAAAACCGTCGGCGGTAAAATTATGAAGATCCGTCCGATTCACGGCATTGCGGCAGATCTGAATTCTGCTACCATCATTTTCGGCGCCACCCTGCTCCATCTGCCTGTCAGCACGACGCACGTTATTTCTTCATCCATCATGGGTGTAGGGTCAGCACAGCGTTTAAAAGGCGTGAAATGGGGCGTTGCGAAGACCATTGTTATGACGTGGATCATCACGATGCCGATCTCTGCACTTGTCGCAGCAATCGTTTATAAGGTCCTCGCGTTATTCGTGTAGGGTTCTTTTAACTTGCAATGTCTGCCAATAGTTGTTATGATAAAGGAGAATTATTTTTGTTCGACGTTGGTCCGACGATTTCATCTCGACCGTTTCAAGAATTGAGCAAGGATAGTAATACAATGTGTACACAACAGTGCACGAGGAGGAAACAAACATGGAACAAGGTAAAGTAAAATGGTTTAACGCAGAAAAAGGTTATGGCTTCATCGAACGTGAAGATGGCGACGATGTATTCGTACACTTCTCCGCTATCCAAGGCGACGGATTCAAAACTCTTGAAGAAGGTCAAGACGTGTCTTTCGAAATCGAGCAAGGACAACGCGGACTTCAAGCAACTAACGTTACAAAAAACTAATCTAACCTTTCAAACCACTTCCTTTTGGGAAGTGGTTTTTTTATCGCTCTCTTTTTTAAAATACATATACAGCAACGATCATATAACAGTGACAAGCGATCATAACAGCCTTGCTGCCGCTCGTAGTTTGCCTACAACTGAAGGTAGTATTAAAAGTGGACACCATTCAATGAGCATGTTTGTATAAGAGTATATAAATTGAACGGAGCGTGTCCACATGGGTAAACGATTTGATCCGGAACTGAGGCAGCATATTCTGAAGCTAGTGTTAGAGGAAGGAAAAAAGAACACGGAGGTCTCTCGGGAGTTTGGTATTCCTACCAGTACAATAGTTCGCTGGAAACGGGAACATCGCCAAGAACTCCAGTCGAAATCGGAAGGACAGGAATACCTGACGCCCACCGAACAGGCCAATCAGCAACGCTGTCTTGAAAAGGAAATCGCAGAACTGAAGGAAGAGAATGACATACTAAAAAAGGCCATGCACATCTTTTCAAAAGGCCGGCTGTAATCTATGCGTTCATAGAGAATCACCGGCATCAATACCGCGTGAGAAAGATGTGCAGCGTATTAGGTGTGTCCCCAAGCGGCTATTATAAATGGCGGACGAAGGAAGTCAGTCTGGCAGAGGGAAAGAAAGAGGAAGCGCAGAAACAGATCCGGCAGATCTTCTACGCTAAGAAAGAGGTATACGGGAGCCCGCGTATATGCAGGGAACTAAAGAAGAAAGGTCTGATCCTCTCGGAAAAAACAGTGGCGAACTACATGAAGGAAATGGGGCTGTCTGCCATCGTGCCATTAAAGTATACGGTCACTACTCAATCCAATCATGAACACCAGATCCATCCGAACTTGTTGAAACGCCAGTTTCACGCAGACCGCCCCAATGAAATATGGGTGGCCGATATCACGTATATCTGGACAAGGGAAGGCTGGCTGTATCTGGCAACGGTGATGGATCTCTTTTCCCGAAAGATTGTCGGTTTTAATGCGGGGGCCTCCCTTTCCACCGAACTGCCGCTGCTGGCACTGGAGCGTGCCTTGCGTCAGCGTTCACCTAAAGAAGGACTGATTCATCATTCAGATCAAGGTGTTCAATACGCCTCTCGAAAGTATATTGACCTTCTGACAGAATATAAGTGTCGCATCAGTATGAGCCGTAGAGGGGACTGTTACGATAACGCCTGTATCGAAGCCTTTCACGCCAGCCTGAAGAAAGAGCTAGTATATCGGATGGAATTTCAGACGAGAGAAGAGGCTAAGCGTGTCGTGTTGGATTATATCCTATCGTTTTATAACGAGCGACGCAGCCATTCTACGCTGAATTACCTATCACCGAATGAATTTGAAGAAACTCATCTCGAAGCCTGACTGAAACTGATCAAGTGTCGCTCACAACTTTCATGGGAGAGCAGTTGGCTTTTTAACTGCTCTCCTATGAAAGTACACCAAGCGTAGCGCGGTAGGCTTTTCAAAAAATCTGCTCATAAGAATTTGTCCACTTTCTTGACAGAAGACCACAACCTCTCTTTACACTTCGTTGAGTGCTCATACCTCTGCCCTGTGTGATCATAAAACCCCCGCAAGCGCTCATAGAAAGGTTTTGATGTCATTGATTTCAGCCGATTCGGCAAGACATTCCACCCGTTCTCCGCTATGATAATTATAGACTACCTGATCAATACATAGATCACCTGGGAGGAATCACCTTGCACAGCTTTGCAAACTTCATCACCAAATCATATAAATGGATTCTCGCATTCTGGCTGATTTTATTCGGCGTCATGACCTATTTCGCCATCCAGCTGCCCGGCCTGCTCGCGGGGGACGGCTTCCGTGTGGACGGGGAGCATGAAAAAGTTATGAAAATCGTCTCAGAGGACTTCAATCTGCCTGCTGAGACGCTGTTTTTAGTATTTGACGGAAAGACAGACAAGGAAATAGAATCAACACTTTCTGAACTGGACTCCCTCGGAATTCCGTCTAAAATCGTTTCACCGCTGAATGAAAAAGATCAATACACAGACGATCTTTCCTATGCGATGCTGCAATTCAGCGAAGAACCGGACGATATGCCGAAAGCCGTAGAGGATATCCGAGATTCATTCGAAGGAGAAAACGGCATTGTACTGACAGGCGGAGGCGCTTTTGAGCACGATATCAATAAAGCAAGTCAGCGTGACTTGATGACAGCGGAAGCGATTGGTCTGCCGATCGCGATCATCGTGTTGCTGTTCGCATTCGGCACGATCGTTGCGTCGGTAGTGCCTTTATTGGTCGGAATCGGGACCGTTGTCTGCTCGCTCGGCATCCTGGCACTGCTTGGCAACAATGTGGATCTGTCCATTTTCGTGCTGAACATCGTGCCGATGCTCGGACTCGCGCTCAGTATCGACTTTGCGCTGCTGTTCATTAGCCGCTATCGCGAAGAACTGAAGAAACAGAGCATCACGGACTCCGTCATCATGACAATCCGCACGGCAGGACGCTCGATCATCTTCTCCGCCGTCTGCGTGTTCATCGGCCTCGGCGCCATGCTGCTGATCAAAGTGGATATTTTCGGGAATATCGCGCTCGGCGGTATGGTCGTAGTCTGCATGGCGGTCGCAGCCTCCCTCACTTTACTGCCGTCTGTTCTGCTGCTGCTCGGCGAACGTATCCATAAAGGACGGCTGCTGAAGGACCGCGGTGAAGAAGCGAATGGCTGGAGGAAATTTGCCAATGCCGTCATTAAGCGTCCTGTGACCATCGCTATCGTGGCATTTGTTTTATTGGCCATCGCGCTCATCCCCGTACGCAATATGGAGCTGACGATACCGCAGATCGACTCGCTTCCTGAGTCATTCGATACGCGGCAGGCATTCGAAAGCATGCAGGACACGTTCGGAATGGGTAATGAAAGCACCGTCTTCCTTCTCGCAGAACGCGCTGGCGGCTGGGAGGATACCGGCGGGCTGTCAGAGATAAAAAAACTTGAACAACAGCTGACCGATGACCCATTGGTCGGAGATGTCTCTACAATTTACACGGTGAGCGGGGTCGAAACACCGGAACAATGGGAACAGTCACTGCTTGCTCCGGAAATGGATGCACAGCTGAAACCGGTGCTTGAGAACTTCACGAACGGTGACCAGCTGCTCGTCCCGGTCACGCTCAACGCTTCCGGCAGTTCGAACGAAGCACAGGACTGGGTGCGCGACTGGTCCGCCAAAAAGACGGACTGGAATTTATTGATCGGCGGCGAACCGCGCTTCAACCAGGAGATCTTCGACGAAATCGCCAATCAAATCGTCTACGTTCTGCTGATCATCGTCGTGTCCACATTCTTCATCCTGATGTTCGCATTCCGGTCGCTCGTCATCCCAATTAAGGCAATCCTGATGAATATTCTCGGACTGTCGGCGACATTCGGGATACTCGTCTATATATTCCAGTATGGCCATTTCGGACTGCATCCCGGAACCGTCGCACTCATTATTCCGGTCATCGTGTTCAGCCTCGTTTTCGGCTTGAGCATGGACTATGAAGTATTCCTGATTTCACGGATGCAGGAGGAATTCTCCTATTCATTCGATAACGATAAGTCTACGGTCGAAGGACTTGCGACGACAAGTAAAGTTATCACATCCGCTGCACTGATCATGATTGTTCTGACGGGTGCTTTCGCGTTTACGGACGTTATGCCGGTAAAACAAATCGGCGTCGGCATCGCTATTGCCGTTGCCATTGACGCGACGATCATCCGCCTGCTGCTCGTGCCGAGTCTGATGAAACTGTTCGGCAAGTGGAACTGGTGGCTGCCGTTCGGCAAAGGGCTGTACCGCTCGAAAAACCAGCAACCGCATGACCTAGGAAAATAAGCAAAACTCGTTTGAGCACCGATTTTTCGGTGCTCTTTTTTTCAAAATGAAACGTAGTGCCGATCCAGAACGTATGCATAATAATGGAGACGACTTCTTGAAGAATTGCGCTGTCCTTAACAGCAATAAGATCCACTAATTTTACGAGGAGGGATTTCATGAAGAAAGTATTTGAAGCGAATTATGACGGTCATATAATACAAGTTGAAAATAGATGGTTTACTGGCGAAAAGTTGTACGTAGATGGAGAATTGCAAGATGAAAATATAGGCCTGGCGCTTAGAGGTACGTTAAATGGCAACTTAACTACTAACCAGAATGAATCAAAGGATATCAAAGTGAGTATAGGCGGTTTTTTTAGTATCCACTGTAAAATCTTTATTGGTCACGCAGTAGTCACTTCCTATCAAATTAAATGAAGCAGAGAATTAGGGTCTGCACCAAAATGTGTGCTTGACTGGCTATTTCATGGGCAGTTTGAGATTTGCTGTAATTGCAGTATAGAGTTCGCTTGGCCGTATTTCTGTGGTTTTTGCAGACATTAAGGCACCTGTCGGCGTACTTAGGTTGCCTAGAACGAAGGTGCACTAGCTGGTTTTTCAATACTTCTTATGTGAGTAGACAGTATGGGTATCATATTTAATATGATTACGATAGGCTAGGTATTTCATGCAATACTTATTATTCTACAGTGGCTAAAATTCTTGTGATCAATGCGTTTGCAAAGTTGCGAAAAGAAATCACACCCACAAAACCTACACTCTGAGAAAAAGCAAAATGATATAAATACACCACGCCAGCGAAGGCGCAACTACGGGGTCGGCCGTGGCTGTGAGACTGCTGGCATGCTCTCCGCCAGTAGGCTCATAGCGTAAGCCAATCCCCCAGCGCCGAAGCGGGTTTAAACTGCAAACTCACACTTCAATTAAAATCCCTACAAAGTCGAGAAACGAAATCCGCACAAGTATATCCACACATTGCCAAAATGCATGTGAAAGGTTGTCAAGCACATGTTTTGGTGAAGAGCAGCGGATTATTTCAGAAAGTTTTTTTCAGCAATACTTCACTCTGAATTAGAAGCCGCCTTACATCCTATAACTTTTTTCGAAGTAATCACTCTTTTAATTGAGAATGGCTATCATTTACTGTATAGTAAAGCTACATCTTATTACGTGAGGAGACTATACATTGAAAATCTACTGGACAAAAATAAATAGTATCATCGAAGAAACACCTGAGGTTAAAACGTATATGCTTGACCGCCCGGAGGATTTCACATGGGAAGAAGGTTCTCACACCCACTTCGCACTGGAAGGTTTTAATGCCGGAGATAAACCGAATCGCGGCTTGATCCGCCATATGTCGATCTCCACGTTACCACATGAAAACTCAATCGGTATCACTACGCGCATCAGAGAGCAATGTTCCGAGTTTAAAATGATTTTAAGAAAAATGGAAGTCGGAAGTGAAGTTGCCATATTTAAAACACATTCAAATGTACCGCTAAAACGGGAAGACAAAAATGTGTATCTGCTTTCTTCAGGCGTCGGACTGGCTACTTTCAGACCGCTTGTACTTGATTACTTCGACCGCGCCGACAATGTCAATCAAATTCATTCGCTGAATATTGATTCTTCAACGGACTACTTATTTACTGAGATCTTTCAATCCGCGTCTGACAAAAATTTCACTTCACAGTTCGTCGATAACCGTAAAGAGTACTATGACGAAGTGAAAAATCTGGCTGCAGATAAAGACGGACTCTTTTATGTTGTCGGCAGTGACGAGTTCCTTATGCAAAACATAGAAGTCCTCTGTGAGCAGGGCATCAAGCCGGAACATATTATGCTCGACAAGCACGAACGGTCGCTTCCTGATTTCCTAACGGTTACTGCATCAATTTAAGTATAGTAAAATACTTCCTTGGAAATGCTATGTCGATATGATTGAATTATGGTAACATATATTTACATTAATAAGCGATGAAGAGACAAGTACATGTGGGTAAGCGTTACAGAGAACTCCGCCGGCTGAGAAGGAGTATGCAAATACACATGGAAACAAGCCTTGGAGCTGCACATAGGATAGTCATTACATTGATTATGTGCCGGGTTCTCCCGTTATCGAGATAGAGTATAAACCTGCGCTGTATTCTGCAGGCGTACTTGAAAAGGTTTTTGCGGCGACGCAGGAACAAACTGGGGTGGCACCGCGAACTTCTGCATTCAGGAAGTCTCGCCCTCAAGTCTATTGACGTGAGGGTGGGATTTCTTTTTTTGTGTTCAAAAAAATGAATGTAGGAGTGGCTGCCATGTTGAAATTAAATAAATGGAAAGATCCTTTATTGCTGCTGCTAGGAATCGGCGTGTCGAATCTGGGTGCCTGGGTTTACTTGATCGCCTTGAATCTAATTGTACTGGATATGACAGGGTCGCCATTCGCGGTATCTGTTCTTTATATACTTATCCCTGTTGCCGCTCTGTGCACAAACTTTTGGTCCGGCAGTCTGGTTGACCGGATAAATAAAAGAAAATTACTGATCTACCTTGACCTGATCAGAGCATTTTTACTGCTTTTACTGCTATATATGGATTCACTGCTGTTGATATATCTATGCGTATTACTCATCAATATGGCTAGTTCCATCTTCGGAACAACCTCTATGGTTTATATGACCAAGCTGATACCTGAGAGTAATAGACAGCGGTTTAACTCCCTAAGAAACTTTATCAATTCAAGCGGCTTTATACTGGGACCGTCAATAGCCGGGTTTCTCTTTCTTATCGGCTCTCCATATCTTGCAATCCAATTAAATTCCCTTGCATTATGCATTTCGGCCTTAATTATTTTGTTATTGCCTGACTTGGATAAGGTCAAGGGTGATGTCGTTATAACGGAAAAATGGAGCTTCCGCATGATCAGAAATGACTGGATAGAAATTCTCAGCTTCAGTAAATCAAACTGGCATATTGCGTGGGTGTATATTCTTTTCAGCGGAATTACTGTGTTTATGACAGGATTGGACTCACTAGAAGCTGCATTCGCAACTAAAGTACTTTCGTTGTCTGACAGTACCTACGGGTTTCTGGTCAGTATAGCAGGAATCGGAATTATACTGGGATCATTGACAAATGCTATATTCGCCAGCCGTTTGAAAACCAATATCCTCATCAGCTTCGGAGCCGTATTTACGCCGGTTGGCTACCTGATCTTTGCATTCTCCCAAAACTTCGTATGGGCTTCAACCGGCTTTTTTACATTGGCGTTTGCCTTGTCCTTTGCAAACATCGGATTCTTAACTTTTTATCAAAATCATGTACCGGTGTCTATTATGGGTCGCTTCTCCAGTGTGTTTGGCGTGGTAGAGGCACTGCTGATTATTTTCTTTACGGCTGCAATTGGTGTTCTTGCCGAGTTCTACAGCATTCGCCTTGTCTATATAATCGGATCTTTTATTTTTTTAGCATCCGGATTTCTAGTGAGTATAACGGTTTTGGACAAATCTAAAAGAGACTATTACTGACAAAACAGCAAAATAAAAAGTACCTGCACTGCACAGGTACTTTACTTTATTATCCTATTTCCCAGCCAAACGCGCCGGCTTCCATATAAGAAGGTGCTTCCATCGATTGATGATTCTTCTGTGTCGGATTATTTTTAAATGTAACTGTAACCATGAAATAGATGGCCGCCACGACAATGATCGTAAACACGACCATTCCAATTGCCAGTGTTTTCCCCTTCATTCCATTTCACTCCTATTGCATTATTTCGTTTTCAATGAAAAGCCTTCTTCCTTCAGATAGCTGACGGCTTCTCCGTAATCGCCGAAACCTTCTTCCAGATTGACGCCGTGATACACATTGAAAAAGCTGTCTTCTTCGAGCACAGTCAGCGTTGAACCATTTGGATGCTGCCATGTTTCAGACAGCGGTTCTGCTTCTGCCGGCTCTGTTGCCAGTGCTTCCACTGCCGCTTTAATGACCGTACGCAATTCCTCCGCAGTGAATTCACGGATATTAACTAGCCCGCGTTCATCCGGCTCATAGCCTTTGACGTCCGCCACGTAAACAAAGCCGTTGCCGTTCGGGTGCAAGTGCTGCACGACGACCGTCTTATCGAAAAGCGATTCTTCATAATGATAGTTCAGTCGCTTCATGGAGACCTCTTTTTTCACTAACTCCGGAAATCCCTCTATAATCTGCTGCTTCTCTTCAAATGTTAACATGTCATTCCTACTTTCCGCTATTGTGTTATCTCGTTTTCCATTCAATGAACAGGACGAGTAATATGACGACTGCAAATGCGACGATATAGAACCAGGATGGTACACTGCTAATTCCGCCGAACATGCCATCCACTCCTTCCCCGTACTCCATTCTGTTTAGTATACCCTTTTTCCATTCGCTCTGGCGATTAATTTCATGAATTCAGCGGTTTACGCTGTATTGCAGGCCCGGTAAAAGAGTATAATGTGAAAGAGGAGTGGGTGTCACATGTTCAAACGCCTTTTTCAACTGCTGTTTCTCATCGTGATTTTATACGCTGCCAAGCCTTTATGGGAAGGACCCGTTTCCAAGTACGCGGACCTGTCATTTTTGGACCCGCTGGATGCGCGCGTAGAATCTGTGCTTGATGAAGAAATGGTTGAATCTGTGCTTGATTATACAAAACAGACCATTACAACAATTGTAGCCTTTGTCTCTAATAAAACAGCAGAATCACGTGCGCCTGAAGAAGTCGCCCAGCCGGCGCTCGCAACACCGGCGCAGGGGGCTCTGTCAATTCATAATATCCAAATCGGCATGACGGAAGCCGATGTAAAAGCCGAACTTGGCGAACCCGCACGTAAATCTGTCAATGAATACTGCACCGAGTGGCTGACGTTTCATGAGAATTACCAGAATTTCGTCATGCTGTCTTATGACATTCAGCGCCGTGTCAATGCCATCTATACCAATGACCGCTTAATTTCTTCCTCAATAGGAATCGAATACGGCGTGCCAAAAGCAAAAGTCCGTGAAATTGCAGGCGAACCGATTACGGAAATCCGCAAAGGCACGAATATTTATAAATTGCAGGATGATGAGGGAATGGATATATTTCATTCGGATGGTGTCTATACGTATGTTTTCTATGATCTGCATCAGGATCAGACCGTGACGGCTGTCCAGCTGATTTCTGATAAGCTGGAGCAAAAAAAGACCGCACTTTATGCACCGCAGAATGATGCTATGAGAAAAGGCTTTGAAATACAGCTCTTTGATTTGACCAATGCGGCAAGAGTGCGCCATGGCCGATCGATTTTGACGTATGATGAGCTGGCATCTGCCACCGCCCGAAAACATAGCGTAGACATGGCGGCGCATGATTATTTCAGTCATGAGAATCTGCAGGGCGAATCCCCTTTTGACCGAATGAAAAAGGACGGCGTGAAATTTGTCAGTGCCGGTGAAAACTTGGCGTACGGCCAGTCGAGCAGCATCTTCGCCCACGAAGGTTTGATGAATTCCAAAGGTCACCGTGAGAATATTTTAATCCGCGATTATCAGTTCCTCGGTATCGGTGTGGATTTTAATGACAAAGAACAGCCTTTTTATACAGAGAATTTCTTCTCTAAGTAGGTAGGTTTGCTTTCAATTTGTCCTACAATCTATTAAAATAGAGGGAAGGCCTTCGCGTAACAGGAGGACCTTATTAAGCATTAAAGGAGAATACGAATTGAAAAAAATTGCAGCATTTTTCTTGGCCGCGACATTAATTCTGTCGCCGATCGGAAACATCGTTTTCCAGGATAATATTACAGCAGAAGCACGCGGATACAAGTCTGGTAAGAAAAGTTTCAGTACACCAAACCGTGTACAGCCTAATAAGATCGAAAAGAAACAAGATCAAACGAAACAAAACAATAATACAACAGCTGCCGGCAAAACATCGAAACCCGGCATGGGCGGCGGCCTGATGAAAGGTTTGTTAGTCGGTGGACTGGCCGGTTTGTTATTCGGCAGCCTGTTCGCTAATATGGGCATGCTCGGATCATTCCTCGGTTTGATGATCAACGTCATCGCCATCGTTTTCATCATTTCATTGGTACGGAAGATTTTCGCGATCTTCAAAGAAAAAGAACGGAAGAAAAATGAGGATATGAACCAATGGAACAGCAGATAATTGTTGAGCAGGATGTGGCGAATGCGGTCTGTGTGCTGATTGCGAAAGAAGCACGCGCGATGCCGGACGATGTGGAAGTTGAGCTTGCGTATGATGATGAGGAAGGCTTTTCTGCTGAAGCAGAGCTGAACGGCCAGGTCCATCAGCTGAATACAGCACGTCTCGTCGAAGCACTCCGTTTATGGATCGAGCAGTATTTGGATATGGATCCGATGGCTGCCGGCATTCAGTTGAAACTGGATGATGAAGAAGGCATTATTGCGGTTGTAAGATAATATGACAAGACGCTCCTTTTATGGGGCGTCTTTTTCATTTGAAGTATGGTTTCGCTGCACGCCTCATATATATAAGAAGAACCCATCTTATTATTGAGGATGTGAACGAATGAATAATGAAGATAATAAGCAGGAAGAGAAGAAGATGGAGTCTGCGGAAATTTACGCGGCCAAACTTTCATTTATTGGTTCTGCTCTTTCCACATTAGGCGATGGTCTTCAAACACTGGCTGCAGCAATTGCACTGCAGGAATTAGTAAATGCAGAAAACGACAGTCAAACGTCCGATCAGGCAAGTCAACTGGAGCAAATACAAATACAGCTGGATTATCTGACCAGAAAAATAAAAAACATGGAACGCAGCAATTACGGGCAGTTTTGAAGACGTGCATAAAACCGCTGTATGAATTCTCGAAATCAGAAAGCGAGCTGCAGTGTTCCGCGGAAATGCTGCGGCTCCCAGTGCCGCGGCGTTCCATAAACACTACCGTACAAAAAACAGTTCCTCATCAAAGAGGAACTGCTGACTGTCAATTATTTAGAAAGGTTCTCAGATGTTATTTCCGCACAGGCAAATGGTGTGCCTGAATTTCCTGCCGGATCCGTCTTGTAGTCGTCTTCTCCTTCATGTATGACCAGCGCTTTTCCACCGCCGTCAAGCAATGAATTTTCTTTGCCAAGTTCCAGCGTCACAGCATCTGTCGTGATTCGGACTTCTGCATTGCCGTTATCATCCGCTTCAATATTTTCTAAATCTCCTGCATGGTACCCTTTGGGATTGTCAAAACCATGTTCTTTGCCACCGGGGTTGAAATGCCCCCCCGCAGATGCTTTAAAGTCAGGCGCCGTACATACGCCATGTTCATGGATATGGATGCCATGCTTGCCTGGTGTAAGGCCTGTCACAGTGATATCCATTGCTACGCCGCTTTCTTCAGCACGTATGACAGCTGAACCGATGCTCTCCCCTTCCGTATTGATAATCGGAGCATTAACTTCTGATGCCGCCTTCTCCTGCTGCTTCACTCCACTTTCTCCACTGCCGCTGACCGGCACCTTTTCCTTGGCTGCGCTGCTGCAGCCGGCCGTCAATAAAATAGCGCCCAGTATAACGCCGTGTAATTTCCACATGTTACTGCCTCCTTGTTTGTGCTATATACATTCTCTCCTGTTAATCGGTAAGTATTCACTGAAATCATAATTGCCGATACCTTGTAGTTAACTTCTATCAAGGCGAAAAGCTCCAAAGCAGGAAACTTTCCGCTTTGGAGCTTCTATTTTGTTATTCAGTCTTCCAATAAAGGATAAACACCGTTCTCATCATGTGTTTCTGTTCCGACAAGCGGCGGATTAAATACGCAGATTAAGCGCATATCCTCTTTGCCGCCACGCAGATAATGCTCATCATTTTCATTCAAAGCATACATCGTGCCGTTTTTAATCGGATATACTTTACCGTCCGACGTCGTTTCAATTTCACCGTCTCCGGCAACACAGTACACAGCTTCCAAATGGTTTTGATAATGAATATGCGTTTCTGTTCCTGCATAAATAATCGTTTCATGGAATGAGAAGCCCATATTATCTTTTTTCAATAAGAAACGGCGGCTGGACCACGTTTCTGCTTTCGTTTCGTTCTCACTGCCAATAATTTCATCCAAGTTACGTACAATCAAAAGTATCTCTCCTTATTTCTTAACGACTTCTTCAATCGCTTTTTCTAATATATCGAACCCTTTATGGATTCCTTTTTCATCCATAGTCAGGGAGCCGAGGAATTTCACCACTTCCCCTTCTGGGCCGGACGTCTCGATGATCAGTCCTTTTTCAAAGGCCTTTGCACAGATTTTATCTGCATAATCTTCTTTGCCTTCACCGCAGACGATACCCTGCATGAAGCCGCGGCCTCGTGTGGTAGCCTTTAATTGAGGATAATCCTCTACAATTGTTTCCATACGCTTGGTAATAAGCTTGGATTTTTCTTGTACCGATTTAGCGAATTCATCTGTTTCCCAGTACGACAGAGCTTCTGTAGCTGTCAAAATTGCCATGTTGTTGCCACGGAACGTTCCGTTATGCTCAGCCGGACCGAATTTATCATACTCCGGTTTGATCAGCGTAATGGCCAACGGCAGTCCGTACCCTCCAATAGATTTTGACAGGCAAACGATATCAGGCTTGATGCCGGCCGGTTCGAAACTGAAAAAAGTTCCGGTACGCCCGCAGCCTGCCTGCACGTCGTCAACAATCAGTAAGATATCGTAATTACGGCAAAGACGCTCTACTTCACGCAGCCACTCAAAGCTTGCAGGATTGATTCCGCCCTCACCCTGAACGGTTTCCAAAATCATTGCCGCCGGCAGATCCAGTCCGCTGCTCGCGTCAGCCAGATACTTCTTAAGGAATGTCAATGACTGACCTTCTTCTAAAAATGTATCGAAGGGCATCGATGTCGTATTGTTCAACGGCACACCTGCACCGCCGCGGTTATAAGAATTTCCTGTAACCGACAACGCCCCGAGTGTCATGCCGTGAAAACCATTCGTAAAGCTGATAACGTTCTGGCGTCCTGTCACTTTGCGGGCAATTTTCAGCGCACTTTCCACTGTATTTGTCCCTGTAGGTCCAGGAAACATGACTTTATATTTCATGTTTCTCGGCTCCAAGATCACTTCGTTAAATCGTTCAAGAAATTCTTTTCGAACTGTCGTACCCATATCCAGACTGTGCGCGATGCCATCGTCCATAATATAGTCGACCAATTTCTGTTTCATTTTTTCATTGTTGTGACCGTAGTTCAAAGCACCCGCTCCGGCAAAGAAGTCAATATACTCCTTACCTTCCGTATCCCACATCTTGTAGCCTTTTGCTCTCTCGAATACTGTAGGGAAACTTCTGCTGTAACTTCTCACTTGCGACTCACGATTTTCGAATACTTCCATTACCTTCTGACTTTTTGTCAGTACCATGTGTAATTAATTCCTCCGTTAGATTTAGTATTTTCACGTGTCCTGTGCGACAGCCGGCCTATTGCTTAGAATGGCCCGATACGGAACAATTCTTCCGCTTCGTGTTCGCCGCCCGGGAAATGGCCGGCCGTATAGCCTTCCGAAACTGCACACTCCGTTTGCAAATCTCGTGCCAGCCCTTTAAAGAGCTTGGTGGACGGAATGTTGGTCGGGGTGACTGTCGCTTCCAAGTACTGAACAATCCGGCATACCGGTCTCTGCAGAATAGCGTGCAGCATACGGGAAGCCAAGCCCTGTCCGCGTGCCGATTCATCAACAGCGACCTGCCAGATAAACAGCGTATCCGGTGCTTTCGGCTGAATGAACCCTGAGATGAAACCGACAACTTTGCCGTGATCTTCCACAACGATACTCGTTTCACTGAATTGATCCGCCCACAGCAAATAGCTGTAAGGAGAATTCACATCAAGCACTCCTGTATCTTTCACTAGCTGCCAGATCCATTTACCGTCTTTGACAGTCGGCGTACGGAACGAATAGGGATCGTTTGGATCATATCCTGCAATCGAATACTTATGATGTTTCTGCAAACAGTTTTCCTCCAAGTCTTGTCATTTGTGTGCTCTGCACAAATGTTCATTGTCTGAAATTCTCTAAAGATGCCTGTTTGCTTCTTTACCCTCGAACGCGGCTGCATAAAACAAAGTTCATTGAAAAGTCATAACTGTGAGGTTTTTTAGTTCCGAATAAAAACATTCGGCAGATTCCCTTTTGGAAACCGATGGATTTAGCAAGGGTACTTACGTAGAAAAGCCAAATGGAGATTCGTTACTGGCTACTGGGTGCTAACTTTCTGCCTTGCGGTATGAAGAGCAAAAAAGAGCGCCTTTACAAAAGCAGGGAGCTTTTGTTCATGTAAACAGCTGATAAAATTAGGATTCGCTGATTATGAAAGACACTTTCATGATCTAGAATTTACTGCCATACGCATTCATCCAACCAACGTTCAAACACTGGTGAAGAAGCAAAACTTCATGTCTCCTCTGACACTGGTTGTAATTATAGGAAACTCTGAAAGCGTTGTCAACAGTAAATTTCTTATTTTATTTACTTGATGAAAAAGTAAAGTGTTGTCAAGACAGTCGTCGTATGGTCTGAGGAGGAATAAAAAAAGCCGGAAACTTTTTTAGTTTCCGGCAGCCGTTTATGAAAATAACAGCTTTTCTAAATCCATTGGTGCAATATAGGTTTCGCCTTGATAAACACGCATATTTCCGCCTGAAATCTCATCGATCAGCATTATATTGCCCTCGAGATCACGTCCGAATTCCAGCTTGATGTCATATAAATCTAAGCCTTTCTCCGCCATTTCAATTTTAACTATTTCAGATACTTTTTTTGTTAACTCTTTTAAGTTTTTATATTCCTCATGCGTCAGAATGCCAAGCTGTGCAAGCGCATCTTCTGAAATTGGAGGATCCTGCCGCTCGTCATCTTTCAGTGTTACTTCGACAAATGCATCCAATGTCTGACCTTCCTCACAGTACTGTCCGTATCTCCGCAAGAAACTCCCGACTGCACGGAACCGGCAAATAACTTCCAAACCGTTTCCAAAAACTGCAGCAGGCTTGACCGTCATTGTGACTTCATTCAAATCGGCAGCAATATAATGTGTCGGAATCTGCTGCTCCGCGAGCTTTTCAAAAAAGTACTGCGTCATACGAAGTCCCGACTTCCCTGCACCCTCTATTGTCAGGCCGACAGTATTGGCACCTGGATCGAATACGCCGTCTTCTCCTGTTACATCATCCTTAAATTTCAACAGCACATGGCCGTCTTCTAATTGATAGACGTCTTTTGTCTTACCAGAATATGTTAGCTTCATACGAACGTTTCTCCCCATTTCATGAATAATGTTCTTCTTTTTAAGTATAATGCATTTTGCTCCGAAGAAAAAGGGGAAAATTGCAGATAACTTGACGAGGGTCAAGGTCCATCATGTTGATCTCTCCTATACTTAAGATACTAAATACAAACGAAAAGGATGAGAACAATGAAAAAAGCAGTTTTCCTCATGGAGCCGTTCAGCTGTCCGTCATGTGTCAAGAAAATTGAAGGTGCCCTGTCCCGTGCCAAGGGAGTCCAGCAAGTGAAGGTTTTATTCCACTCAAACAAAGTACGCGTCCAATTCGATGGAGCCATCATCTCCGCCAATGAATTGCAAGAGCTCGTTGAAAAGCTCGGTTACCCGGTGCTCAACCAGAAAGTCGCTTGACTGGCTTACTTGAAAAGGAGGAATTTATATGCATGCCAAACAAACGATGCGCATCACTGCCGCTTCCGCCATGCTCTTAGCGTTCGCAGTCATCCTTCACTTCACAGGATGGCGTGATGCCCGTCAAATCATATTGATTATGTCCACCATTTTAGCAGGAATGCCCATCGCCATCAAAGCTTTCAAAGCAATTCGGATGAAAGCCTTCAGCATTGAACTGCTCGTTACCATCGCTGTCATCGGTGCATTATTCATTGGAGAATATGTAGAATCCGCAGCCGTAACCTTTCTGTTCTTATTCGGTGCGATGCTCGAAATCCGAACAATGGAAAAAACGCGTTCATCCTTGAAAGCTCTTACCGATTTGGCACCGCTTGAAGCACATGTTGTCCGTGACGGAAAAACCTTTATTGTTCCAGTGGACGACATTGAAATCGGTGACCGGGTTGTCATCCGTTCAGGAGAAAAAGTTTCGGTCGACGGTCCGATTATTTCAGGAAACGCAACATTGAATGAAGCGGCCATCACAGGTGAATCAGTGCCTGCGAGCAAAATGCCGGATGATCAAGTGTTCAGCGGGACCATCGTCGAACAAGGATATATAGAAGTGATCGCTGCACGAGTTGGCGATGACACGACTTTTGCCCGTATTATTGAACTCGTGGAAGAAGCGCAGGAATCCAAGTCAAAAACCGAAAAGTTTCTCGAACGCTTCGCTAATATCTACACACCGTCCATCGTGGTTTTATCCGTACTCGTCTATCTGTTCACTCGCAATATGGAAATGACTTTAACTTTCCTCGTCATCGCCTGTCCCGGCGCGCTTGTCATTTCTGCCCCCGTTTCAATTGTCGCGGGGATCGGCAACGGAGCCCGCAACGGAGTATTGGTCAAAGGCGGCGAAGTGATGGAACAGCTGGCGAAAATCGATACAGTTGTCTTCGATAAAACCGGCACATTGACAAAGGGACGTCCCGAAGTAACCGATGTGTGCGGATGGGGTATAGAGAATAAGGAGTTATTGCGTCTGACGGCCGAAGCGGAAATGATTTCCGAACACCATTTAGGTCAGACGATCGTTAAGGAAGCAAAGAAACGTGCCATTCGTTTGGTAAATCAACCAGAGGATGCAGAAGTGGTCAGGGGCAACGGAATATTGTCTACAATAGAAGGAAAGCGTTTGGCTGCCGGCAATCGCAAATTAATGGAAGCACAAGGCATATCCATTCCTTTTGACGTGGAAGAATATGCACTTAAACGCGAAAAAGCAGGAAATACGGCGATCTTTGTTAGTATTTCCCGGGAAATAGCAGGAATTATCTCGATTGCTGATCAAATACGTCCAGAAGCTGCCGAAGCGCTGGCTAAGTTGCGGAAAAATGGAATCAGCCAAATGATCATGCTGACAGGCGACAACCGACACACAGCACAGCTAGTCGGCGAGCAACTTGGCCTTGACGCTGTATATGCCGAACTATTACCCGAAGATAAGGTAGCAGCGGTCCAGCGTTTGAAAGAACAGGGTCACCATGTCGCAATGGCAGGCGACGGAATCAATGATGCCCCCGCTATCGCTACAGCGGACATCGGACTCGCCATGGGGGAAGGCGGCACAGATATTTCGATGGAGACGGCAGATATCGTCTTGATGGCAGACCGGCTCGATCAGTTCTCCCATGCTTATGCTTTAGCGAAAACCACTGTACGGAACATGAAGCAGAATACCTTCTTTGCGGTCGGCACCGTATTCCTCCTGTTGCTCGGTGTACTGCTCGGCAAGGTGTTCCTCTCTTCCGGCATGCTCGTCCATGAAGTGAGTGTACTTCTCGTCATCTTGAACGCGATCCGGTTAATACGCTATACTAGCGACAAACCAATGAAACAGAATAAAAGTGAGGTGATACCGAATGAACCAAGAATCACATTGTGAACTGGGCGCGAAAGAACATCATCATTCCTGCGTTGCGCTCGTCCCTCTCTTCAATCATTTGGATGAGCAACAGATGGACCAAATTGTCGAACTTGCCCACAGCGTGAACTACCCGCGCGGAGAAACGATTTACCATAGCGGCGACCGGTCTGAAGGCTTGTATATTTTGCATAAAGGGCGAATTAAGGTCTACCGTCTGTCAGAAAACGGCAAGGAACAGCTTGTCCGCATTCTAGAACCCGGGGATTTCACAGGGGAACTGTCTTTGTTCGATGCGAAACCGCATGACGCCTATGCGGAGACATTGGAAGGCGTTGAATTATGCATTATCCAGCGGGATGAAATGCAGCAGCTCCTGCAGACACACCCCGCTATTTCATTAAAGATGCTGACGGAATTCTCTTCCCGCCTCGCAGATACAGAACAGCGGGCCGCCCGAATCGCCATGGAATCAGCTGAAACCCGCCTTGCATTGTATTTAGCGGATCTGTCTGAAGAACAGCAGCAATTGACCGTCGAACTGCCGATGAGCCGAAAAGATCTTGCATCCCATCTTGGTACGACTCCTGAAACGATCAGCCGGAAATTAAGTGCATTCGAAGAACAAGGATGGATTCACCAGGCCAGTTCCAAAACCCTGGAAATCATCGACCTAGACTCTTTATTACTCGTTTAGCAGTCGGAAAATCGGCATACCTCTTTTCTTTCAATCTGGTAAGTGCTATGCTGTTAGTGAAAATCATAATCTTTTGACCATTAGGGGAATCCTTTACAAGGACTGAGAAAAGAGTGCGGCTCTGAAACCCTTATCACCTGAACAGGTTTGTACCTGCGGAGGGAAGTGGCAAGTGTTTTGGCGTATTCTCATGCATGCTGACACATCCAACCACTTTCCGATTCGGGAAGTGGTTTTTTCATTTGGAGGCGAACGGCAATGAAATTAATCGGGATTACGGATGATCGTCATTCTGTTGACGAATTGCTGCTCAAGCTGCGGCAGACAGAACCTTATATCAATGCATTCATTCTGCGGGAGAAGTCTAAGTCGGATGAACAGCTGGAAAAACTGATTTTCCGCCTCACCGCCAGCGGATTCCCGCCGGATAAATTAATTATGCATGCGCGTCCCAGCCTCGCGGAATCGCTGTCCATCTCCTGCCAGCTGACGGGTTTCGGCATGTCAGCGAATGATGTGCGGGCCGCTTTCCCTTCATTGAAATTCGGGTGTTCCGTCCATTCATTGGAGGAGGCGTGCAAAGCGCAGGCAGCAGGAGCGAATTGGCTGCTGTACGGTCATATTTATCCGACAGCTTCGAAAAAAGGACTGACTCCGCGGGGTACGGATGAGCTTTTTGAAATAGCTGCATCATGTTCTGTCCCCGTTTATGCAATCGGTGGAATTCAGCCGGTACATCTGCCATTTCTTAGAGAACATGGGGTCTGCGGCGCGGCAATCCTGTCTCCTCTCAGCAATCCGGATGCGGTGGACACAGTGAAAATGTATGTACATGCAAGGGATTTATAGAAAGGGAGAGATCATCATTGGATAAAACGATTGATTTAAACGGCAAGTCGTATTCGGTGGTTCCTGAAGTAGAAACGGTGCAGCAGTTATTAGAATATTTGAAGCTTAGCGACCGAATTTTAATCGTCGAGAAGAACAAAGAGATTTTGCAGAAGGATCATTATGGCGCACCAATCATGGACAGAGACCAAATTGAAATTATACATTTTGTAGGAGGCGGATGAGTATGTTACAAATCGCAGATAAGAAGTTTTCTTCACGTTTATTATTGGGAACAGGTAAATACCCTTCATTTGAGACACAGAAACAGGCAGTCGCGGTGTCGGAAGCTGATATTCTGACGTTCGCCGTGCGCCGGATGAATATTTTTGAAGCGTCACAGCCGAATTTCCTGGAGCAATTGGATTTGGACCGTTATACCCTGCTGCCGAATACAGCGGGGGCAAGCACAGCGGAAGAAGCAGTGCATATCGCAAAGCTCGCAAAAGCATCGGGGCTGTGCGATATGGTGAAAGTGGAAATCATCGGCTGCAGCCGCTCTCTGCTGCCGGATCCTGTCGAAACACTGCGTGCGTCGGAAATGCTGCTTGAAGAAGGATTCATTGTTCTTCCGTATACGTCTGACGATGTGGTGCTGGCAAGAAAGCTTTGCGAGCTCGGTGTACATGCCATCATGCCGGGCGCCGCGCCAATTGGCTCAGGTCATGGAATCCTGAATCCGTTGAATCTTTCTCTGATTATTGAACAGTCTAATGTGCCGGTCATTGTCGATGCGGGAATCGGTTCTCCTAAAGATGCAGCTTACGCGATGGAGCTTGGAGCGGACGGTGTGTTATTGAATACGGCCGTTTCCGAAGCGGCGGATCCTGTGAAGATGGCGCTGGCAATGAAATTGGCGATTGAAGCGGGACGTCTCGGCTACAGAGCGGGACGCATGCCGGTCAGGGATTACGGAGTCGCCAGCAGTCCGATGGAAGGGCTTGTGCCGAATTGAGCGGAAAATATTCACGGCAGGAGCTGTTCGCACCGATCGGCAAAGAAGGACAGGAACGGATCCGGGCAGCGAAAGTATTCATCCTAGGTGCAGGGGCGCTTGGTTCTTCGGGGGCCGAGATGCTCGTGCGCGCAGGGGTCGGTGAAGTAACGATTGTCGATCGCGACATTTTGGAGTGGACCAATCTGCACCGCCAGCAACTATACTCCGAAGAAGATGTGATTGCCCAATTGCCGAAAGCAGCGGCAGCGGAAAGACGGTTGCGCGCGATCAACAGCGACGTCAAAATTACCGGGATCGTAGCGGATGTCACGCCTCAGAATGTACTGGAATTATTCGAAGGACATGATTATGTGCTCGACGGAACCGACAATATCGAAACGCGCCTCCTCGCAAATGATGCCTGTCTGAAGCTGGGACTCCCCTTCTTCATGGGAGCCTGCGTCGGCAGTTACGGCCTGACATTTCCAATTGGTATTGCAGAAGATCAGCCCTGCCTGCACTGCCTGCTTGAAGCATTGCCTACGCAGTCGCTCACCTGTGATACCGTCGGCGTCGTCAGCCCGATTGTCGTGACGACAGCTGCACGGCAAGCGGCTGAATTGCTGAAATACGTGACGGGTGCTGAAATGAATCCCCGTCTGGAGTCAACCGATCTATGGACAGGAGAACGGTCGGCAATGAACGTCCGTAACTTGAAAAAATCTAAATGCCCCAGCTGTTCCCGGAAGCCTTCCTATCCGTTTTTATCCGCGACAGATATGGTGCATACAGCTGTGCTCTGCGGACGCAATACTGTGCAGCTGACCTGGCCGAAAAACCGTCAGATCGAACTGCCTGTTTTTGCGGAGACCATCCAGGGCACCGTATCAAAACTGGTGCAAAACCCATTCTTAGTTTCGTGCGAATACCATAATCACCGGCTTGTCCTGTTCCGCGACGGCCGGATGCTCGTCCATGGCACAAAAGATGTAACAGAAGCAAGAAAGATTGCCGCCGGGCTGCTCGGCTGACTTTTCATTGGTCATTGCTGAATTTCGCGTGATACACTGGCTATAAAAAAGGAGCCGGTTAAAATGAAGGAATTCAAAATCACCTATTTCTTTGATGAAATCCACTACATCAGGCGGTTTGTCCATTTGCATTCATTCGAAGAAGCCCGGCAGCTTGTGCAGGATGAACGCGGCGGCTACGTCTCATTCTGCGACAGCCGCGGCATCTATCACGTACTGGATACGCGCAATGTGCGTGTCGTGCAGATTTCCGAATACCACCGGACGGACAAGGGTGCCGGGAAAGAGATAGAATAAATTCGATCAGCATCTCAACCGAGGTGCTTTTTTATTGCCTGTAAAATATCTTGATGTTATCTTGACTTAACATTTTGCATACTCTACTATACATACAAGAGGATATTCCGGAGGGGAAGAAAGTTGATGAATAACCGAGTGAAAGAGCTGCGGGCCAGGTTCGACTTTACGCAGGGGGAACTAGCAGAACGAGCAGGCGTTACCAGGCAGACGATCGCTGCAATGGAAAAAGGAAGCTACATTCCCTCCCTGCTGCTTGCGATGAATCTTTCTGAAATATTCGGACTGCCGATTGAAGAGATTTTCTGGAAAACTGGAAAATGATTTTGCCTACCGGCCGGAAAACTGGCAGACGACTACTATATTTACGGGGGGATCAGCAATGAAACTATTAACGAATGCCATATTATTGAGGATTCTCTTAATTTTCTCCTTCGCTCTAAACATGTACGGCACCGTGACGCAATCTGCCTACCACTTTTACTTTCAAAGTTTGTTCTACCTTGCCATCGTGCTCCTAGTCATTGAAATACTGGCACACAGGAAAAGAAATGACGGCCGGATTGTATTTAAAGGCAACATCATACCGGATCTTGCACCAAAAGATGAACGGGAAGTACAGATTGTCGGGGAAGCATACAAAATAGCCTTTTCTACGGTTTTTGTGCTGTCCTTTATTCTGATTATCGCCGCTGCATTCCTGCTCGTTTTCGGCCCTGTACATCCGCTTATCGTCCTGCTCGGAATAGCTATTCTTCCAATCTCAGGCTTTATCGCCTTTTATCTGTCTTATCGTTATAACTATTAAGCGAAACGATAAATAAGTTTAATTGTACAAAAAAACGTGAATGTTTAAACATTCACGTTTGTTTCGCGCACAGGCACCCTATTGGAGTTCCAGCACGCCGTCTGTCATTTGATATACCTTGTCAAAATACTTGATCAGCCGCGTATCGTGCGTGACGACTATCGTTGCGGTCTGCTTCGACTTGGTTTCATCGCGCAGCAGCTCCATCACTTCAAACGCACGGTCCGAGTCTAACGAAGCAGTCGGCTCATCCGCCAGAATAATGGCCGGATTGCTGTACAGGGCTTTTGCGATTGCGACACGCTGGCGTTCCCCACCTGATAAATCAGAAGGATATTTTTTATGCAGTTTTGCGATTCCGAGATCTCCATACAACTGCTGGCGTTCCTCTTTCGGCATATTATTCTTCTTTACTTTATTCAGCAGCTCAAGTTGTTCATCGACTGACAGGAACGGCACCAAATTCGAGGCCTGTAAAATAAAACCAATTTCTTGAAGTCGAATTTTCGAGCGTTGTTTTTCATTGAGCTTCGACAGCTCGTTGCCGTTAATAATGACCTGGCCTTCACTCGGGGACTGTAATCCGCCCGCGATCGTCAGAAATGTACTTTTTCCTGAACCCGAAGGACCGATGACCGCAACCAGTTCGCCGCGTTCAACTTTGAAGTTCGTTTCCTTCATCGCTTCCACAAGCGTATTTCCTTCGCCAAACGTCTTCTTTGCATTTCGCAGTTCCAATACCATCATTTACCCTCCTATCGCTTCTAGCGGATCAATCCTAATGATCGTCCATACTGAGATGACGGCTCCTAAAATAGCCACCGCAATCAAAATCAAACCGTAAATGATCATCGTCGGCAAATCAAATTGCACAGGTACCGCGCTCGGCAGGAAGCTTCCAGCAAGCAGTGTCAGACCGAATCCCACAACAACCCCTATCAATGCCAGCATGAATGTCTGGGCAACCACGGATTTTGCCAAATAACTACTTGAAATCCCCTGTGCCTTCATTAAACCGAACATACTGATTTTCTGCACAGTCAGCACATAAAGGAAAATCGCTACGATCGCTGCTGAAATGACGAACAGGAAGTAGATCATATACGTCAGCGTCAGATTCTGCTCGGTGTAGCCAGGCAAATTCTCAATGAATGTTTCCATTTCAATGATCTCCATATCAGACGGTACTTCCAAACTGTTCCAGCTCTTATCTTTAATGACCACCGCACTGACAATATCCGCGTTGATCTCTGCTGCATCACCGAATTTAAGCTGCTGCAGGTCTTCCAGATCCATATACAGCACTGGTGACGCATTAAAACGCGCTTTGTCAGTAAAGCCGACGATCTCTAGTTCTGTATCACTGGATGACAACTCCAGTTTATCGCCAATTTTAAATCCGTCATCTTTCAGCGCATCGGACGCGATGACTCCATTTTCCACTGAAAATTCGGCAGCACCATCGGTTACTTTGGGCATAACAAATTCCTCAGGAACTATTCCGAACATAATGACATTCTTTTTGACGTCCCCATTGTTTGCGATGGAGCCCATCTGACCGACTATCGCAGTTTCATCTGCACCGAGTGCATCGGCTTCCTCTTTGTTGAATGCAGACTGATAGAGGCTCTTATCGGATTCCTCCGTCAGTAAAACTGCGTCGGCATCCCATTTATCCACTGCTTCCCGATTCATGCTCGCCAGTCCGTTTGCAAGTCCCGATAAAAAGAATACTAAAAATGACACTAATAATAAAATAGACGTAATCAATAAAAAACGTAATTTATTGCGCTTAATTTCACTCCATGCTAAAAACATTCATCATTCACTTCCTTTTATAAGATATTGATTGCTTCTTCGAGCTCATGTGAGGTAGAAACAACTTCTTTCGATACGTTCCCGATGGACGCAATCACTTCCTGCAGATTATTCATATGATCGGAGAAATGATTACTATCATCGATCGTCAAATGAACGGTGTCGGTAATTGTCTGGAACGTAACCTTGGTAGACTCCGTTTCTTTCATTCCCAGATCCGCATATTTTGTCACATGCTCAATTGCCTTATGCACTGCCAGCGTCTTCGCCTTAGACTGCGAGACAAGTTGGGCGATATTATCCGTCGACTGTTTCGTTTGATCTGCCAGATTTCGCACTTCATCCGCTACAACTGCAAAACCCGCGCCGTGAACACCTGCTCTTGCCGCCTCGATTGCAGAGTTGAGAGCCAGCAGATTCGTCTGGTCAGCAATCGTTTTGACAAGCTGCACCACCTCTTCAATTTGGACCGACGCCCGGTTCAGCTCATCGATCAACACCGCCATTCCGGCCGTTTCCTTCACAATCGTTTCTGACGTATAAACAAGTTGGGCCATTTGTTCGATTCCTGACTGCGCCTGGTTCGCCGATGCTTCAGAACGCTCGATGCTCTTCTGAATCTTGTCGTCCAGTTCAGCCAACTGCTCAATCAATTCATTGACAACGGAATATGTCGACTCCGATTTTTCTTCAATTTCATGTGCAATGCTGCCGATCTGCTGCTTCACGCTGTCCTTCACTTCCTGCTGTTTCCGCTGCATTTCTTCAGTTGTGCTCTTTTCAAAAGCTTCAATCACCAGCTGTTTCTCAAAATTCAGGATCTTGCTCAGCGCTACAATCATTTCCTGTTCTTCTGCACGGTCAAGTTTCAATTCGAATAAAATGTCCAGCATCGTTGCATGCAAGTTTTGAAATGCGGCCACATACCACTTGGGCTCAAGTCCGATACGCATATGCGCATGCGCCACTTTACTGCGATTTTCTAAGTACTTCTCATCTATCACACCATCAAACAAACCGCCCAGATGAACAGCCAGCATTTTACTCAGATAATCCGTATTGCTGTGCTGCCGAATCAGATGAGATAAATGAGGCACGGCTGTTACGCTGTCGTAGAATGCTTTGACAATATCATCGATCCGCGCATGCATCGGTTCTTTCAACGCCCGGAGCAGTTGCAAATCCCGCTCTCTCAATTTAATGGCGTCCAGCTGTAATTGAATTTCCTTTGCAGATACTTGAAGCGTAACTGGAGCAGAGGAAACAGGCTGAATTAAGGACGGGGTCTTGCGCTTTTTTGTGATCCACATTATTGTAATCTTCTTTTTCTTTCACTGACACGGTCAAACAGTGTTTCACTTAGTTGTTCACACTTTGTATAATGTTTGTTACAGCTAAGTATACAGACGGTCAGTCGAAAACACCAGAGATAATCATTAATTTCTATCTGCTTCTTCTTTCCTGTCCACCCTTTTCACCATCCAGCCGGCCAGCAGTCCGTATAACGCATGCCCCGCTATCCACCAAAAAAGAGCCGGCATGTCTGCGGCATCTGGAGTACGGTCAGAAAACGATGTGGTCGGGTACAGTAAAAAGCCAATGAACACATTAACTAGGAACGAAGTCCAAATGAATTGTTTCCTCATGATGCCTCGGCTGCTTTTATACAGAATAAGCAGCAGGAAACAGAGAATAACCGAGATGATTAAGTGGAATGATACTTCTGCAGCTTCAGGAAACTGAAACTCCTTTATAACCGGGATATAGTCGACGTTCAGCAACAATGTATACACTTTGCGGCCTGTAACTGCCTGGACGCCTTTCAGGAAGAGTGCTAATATTAGTCCTGCTATTACGCCGGACCATGCAGCTTTCCAAACAATCTTAGTGTTCATAGAGTCACCTTCTTTTACGATAAAAATAACAGATTTGACTCAACTCGTCAAATCTATGTATAATGTTAGATATCTAGAACTTAACGGAAAAAAGTACTCCATATCAGTCAGTACAGAAAGGTTGATTGCTGTGAAGTCGTCATCTGAAACCCCCTCCTATACAATTAAACAGGTTGCGGATCAAACAGGTTTGTCGAGGCAGGTCTTGAGGAAATGGGAAGAGCGCTACGATATTGTTGTGCCGCAGCGTCTGGAGAACGGCTACCGTGTATACCGGGAAGAAGACATCCGTCTCTATCTATTGATGAAGCGTTATGCAGAGGATGGTTTTGCGCTTGCGCAGGCCTCTGAGATGGCAAAATCCCAGCAGCATTCCGACTTTTCTTCTGAACCAGCAGAAACTTACACAGATCAGGCACTCCAGGAGCTTCTGCGCCATGGAAAAAAATGCGACGAACTGGAATTGAACTTTTCATTGCTGGCCGCCTATCATCGTCTTGGCCTGGAACGCTATCTGAAGCAAATCGTCATTCCGTTCCTGAAAAAAGTCGGTGATAACTGGGCCGCTGGTGAGTGGGACGAATACCAGGAGGCGTTATCAAGTCTGGTGGTGCGTGATCAGCTTGTTCAGCTGCGGCGCAACTTCCAATACCGGAATGATGCACCGCTCATTCTTGGTGCCTGTCTTCCAAATGAATCACACGAGATTCCTGTGCACATCATCCTGCTGCAACTGATGCTGAAAGGCTGGCGTACAGCGATGATCGGCGCTTCGCCCGCTCCTGGAGCCATTCAATCCTTCACTGAAAGCATTAAACCTGCAAAAGTGCTGCTGTCCGCATCCACCACTACGCCATTTGAGGAAAATCCGATGCTGATGAAGGAACTGGATGATTTCGCAGGCAAGCATCCCGACACGGAATTTTACCTGGGCGGATATGGTGCGCATATTTGGGCAGATCAGCTGGAAATGAAATATATACGCCTGCTTGAGTCAATTGACAATATTTAATCATCGGCTGATTTCTTAATTTCTTCATAAGCAGCCAGTGCGAGCATGCGGGCTGCCCGGTGATCGACAATCGGAGCCGGATAGTCATCACCGATGTTAACGCCGGCCGACTTTAACACTTCTGCAGGTGCGTCTGCAGGCTGCCATATATACTTTACCGGCAGTTCTGCGAGCTCAGGCACCCACTTCTTCACATATTCCGCTGCCGAATCAAATTTTTCTCCCTGTATAATCGGGTTGAAGATCCTGAAATAAGGAGAAGCATCAAATCCGCTGCCGGCAACCCACTGCCACCCCATCGCATTATTCGCTTCATCCCAGTCCACCAGTGTCTGTTCAAACCACCTCAGTCCAACCCGCCAATCCACTAATAAATGCTTGATCAGAAATGAAGCGGCGATCATCCGCACACGATTATGGATAATACCGGTTTCCCAAAGTTCGCGCATTCCCGCATCAACGAGCGGATAGCCGGTCTGACCTTTCTTCCACGCCTGAATCTGCTCCTCTTGGGGTTTCCATGGGAAGCGTTCAAATTCAGGACGCACCGGTTTTTCACTCATGTCCGGAAAATATAGCAGCTGATAATGAGCAAAGTCCCGCCAGGCGAGCTGGCGCAAGAAAGCTTCTGCCTGTTCATCACCGGCTATTTCTGCCGCAGTAAGCACTTCATACCAAAGCGACCGCACACTGATATTACCGGCAGCCAGGTACGGAGACAAACGCGACACAAAAGATTCTGCCGGCAAATCCCGTCCTTCTTTATAAGATGACAGCCCTTTTTCACTGAACAGCTGCCAGACTTTTATCGCGGCTTTTTCCCCCGGCTCCCAATGCGTATCGAGCTTTTTCGGCCAGACATGGTCAGGCAGCAGATTCCATTCATCTGCGTCCAATGAATCCAGTGTAACTGACGACTGAAGCAATTCAGGTACAGGCAATGGCTGTGCAATCGGTTCCTGCCGCAGTCTTTTCCAAAACGGCGTAAATACTTTATACGGCACACCGGTTTTATTGAAGATTACGTCGGGCGGCACGAGTAAATTCCCCTGGAAAGAACGCATCTGTATTTCAATCTTTTCAAAAGAAGCTGCCAGCTCACGTTCCTGTTCTCTGCTGACCCGATCATACAGTTCATTGAAAACGAGCTGGCCGGCCCCGCTCTCTTTTTGAATGATTTGCAGCTGCTCCACTGGATTACCTTTTCTAACAATGAACTGTATCTTTTGATCCGAAAATTTCTGCTGCAGCTCAAGCAAACTGTAATGCAGCCACCAGTCTGAAGCTGCGTGAGGTTTTTCAGGCAAAATGAAAATCGGCAGCACTTCCCCGTGTGCTGCCGCCTCTGTTAACGCCGGATGATCGTGCAATCGTAAATCCTTTCGAAACCAGACAATCGTTTTTTGCATAAGTTCCTCCTTTTAGCGGCTTAAGTCAGCTGATTGAGCGGCAGTTTGCTGTTTTGGTGCTCTGCGGACAGTGATTGGTTCGGCTGCCTTTCTTTTTCGCGCGGTGACGGGCAGTTTTGGCGCGTTCTGCCCGCCTGGTTTGCGCAATGACTAGAAAGCTCCCGATCCGCCGCCTCCTCCACCGGTTCCTCCGCCGCTGCTTGAACTGCTGCTTGGCGCATTGGACGATACATTTGAAGAAGCCTGGTTGAATGAGCCCGTCAGGAAGACCGGATTGTGAACATAGAAACCATCGCTGCCGTATTCCGAGCCGGATACCGATCGATGTGCCGCCAGCTGCTTCTGCGCCTCGGCAAACTCTTCGTAATACGCTTCCAGCTCAGGGTGCTGGATACCCACCCCGTAAATCAGTACACGGAAACGGTCATCGGTAGTTAAAGCATCCCATTTATTCGGCTCCATATTGTTCATCCAATCCTCCACTTGCTGCCATTCCTGAAGCATCAATGTGCCTGCGTAACTTCGCGGGCTGTAAAAAATCGCAAACAGCAGAGAAAGTACCGCAAGAACTATAGCAAATGTCATCAGCATAAACAGCTCATATACACCGAAAAAGATCGCGAGCGTGATGCCCGTTAATGTGATGATACTAAATAGGGAACGAATACCTGCACTGGATTCCTTCAGATCATACTGCTTTCGTTCGTTCAACAGCAACTGGCTCCACATAGTAAAGGACTTCGACCACTCCTCATAATTCTTCTCTTCTTTCGTGTATGCTTTCAGCTGTGACAATGTGAAGCGCGTGTCATCGCCGACCTGGAAAAACAGCAGCTTGATCAATTCCTGTTCGTGGTCGAGCTCCGCATTGACGTCAATTAATTCGAATTCGTCATCGGCAATCTGGCGCACATTGCCTTTACGCACCAGATCGAGAAGCGCGGCTGACATAAGTTCAACAGTCGCTGCTCCCTTTTTAAATAAAATAGTCGCCGGCAGACTGATGTCATAAGACGGAACAAAGAAACCGCTCGATGCGATTTGCGATTTCACTTCCCGAATGTAACGCTTTCTCCTGAGGCCGGCAAATAGGCTGGCCATTGCAACACTCAGTGCACTGACGCCAAGGACAATTCCCCCAATAAAGTTTGTCTTCTCTTTATTGGCCGCAAATTGCGCCCGCTCAATTTCCTGCAGCTGCAGATCCGCTCTGACAGCCGGCCGGACTTTTCTGTCCACCGCAGTCATCGCAGGAAATAGCGATGGTTCATATACGACACGGATATCGCCATTCGTTCCTTCTGCAACTTCACCGAGCGCAAATAGTACACTTCCGTCATCTTGCAGGGATCCTTTTTCTTCTGCACTGTTATACCCTGCGAACAGCACATCATGAGCCCGATCAGGCGGCATAATTGTAATTGTCATATTGCCATAGTCTGTTTCATTACGTTTGTCGAAAAATGGCCAGTAAAATTCTGCACCGTCTTCATATTTTGTCATGCCATCCTTAATTTCATAACGCAGATCGAATACATACGTGCCCTTCTTCCCTTTCCGCTGTATCCGATATTCATCTTTCTTCTTCTCCACATCTAACTTATTGCCGTTTTCAAAGGCCTCAAACCGCTCAATCGCCGACCCTTTTTTCGGCGCAATTTCCCGAATAATCCCTTTAAATTTCGAATCAAATTCATACGTATGCTTCTCATTCACCCGCACTGTGCCGTCCTGCTGCAGCTGTGCATCTATCTGCACATCCGGTATGCTGAAGTCGACTGCTCCGGCCGGTGTCGGGAATAAAACAAATGCCAGCATCGCGACTGTTAAAAGTCTCCACTTCATGAAAATCACCCCTTACCATGTCTATACGGTAAGAGGTGAAGGATGGTTTCAACTATTCTGATTACAACTTCATCACACGATACATATAATAGCCTATGGAACCAAAAAGCAGCACCATAATCCCAATGAAAATGGGCATATTCAATGATTCTGTCAGTCCCAGCGCGATATCAGTCATTTGCCATATGATAAAAATGAACAGCAAAGTACTGATGTTTTTTACGATATTCATGAAAATTACACCGTAACGATATTGGATTTTGACATTATCCGGCTTCAAGTTGATGTAGTTATATACATGAGGATATTTTTCCAAGAACCATAAGCCGACCCACATCGCAACGGCTATAGCAGGCAGCAGCAACAATTCGAACCTGGAGCCGAATCGATCCACTTCCCCGTCGGCGCCAAAATGAGCTGGGATTTGTTCGGGCAGCTGATTCCACTGCAAAAACAAGTAAAGCAGGCAAGCGACGAATAACGCGATGATCAATAAATCGAAGACTTTCGCCATTACGGGTTTGGCTATATTCATTTTCGGTTTTTCAGTCTGCATACCGCACCTCCCCTGTTTATGAAGCAGGTTCACTTGTCATTTCAAAAACGTCAAAGACATTTTCGCGAATGTTCAGCGACATGATCTTCCCATTCTTTTCGTAGAAATGAATGGCTCCTCTGCGATCATCGACCATCTCCGTCCAGCCCCATTCTTCAATCGTGCGCAAATAATGAGCAGGTGGATCTCCGTTTTCATCACCAATTCCCTGCAGTGTATATTTTGCAGCCTTCGAAATTTCATCCGTACATTCTTCCGGTTTCACTTCATAGGCATTTTTCGGCACAGGAAATCCCTGATTAATCACTGCCATACGATAGCCGTCTTCCTGACTGTAGACATTGGAGCATCCCGCCAGAAGAAACAGTCCCGTTACAGACAGCAGGGCCAGCAACTGTTTCATATCATTACCTCCCGTTTCACAACTTGTTACTCCAAGCGTACTAGGAAATATTGTCACTGTCACCCGACGTTTCTGTGACGGTTTCATCAGGCTGGTTATCGAAGTTTCTTCACGATCACGACTTTCAGATAATTGAACTCCGGATAGTCTCGGGGCGTGCGGAAATCCTTCGGCAAAGTTGATTCTTCAAGTACTTTGTAGCGGATATCCGTTTCTTTGAACGCCTGCTCAATGAAACCTTTAAACTTTTTCATACTGAAACTTGCGTTGTTCGTAGACGCTACGATAATTCCGTTTTTCTCCGTCACAGCAATTGCTTCTTTCATCAGCATCGGGTAATCCTTCGCTGTGCTGAACGTATATTTCTTGGAACGCGCAAAGCTTGGCGGATCCAGCACCACAAGGCCGAACTTCATGTCATGGCGCTTCGCATAACGGAAATAATCAAAAACATCCATCACTTTAATATCTTGCTGCTCATAATCAATGCCGTTGACACTGAACTGTTCAATCGTCTTCGCCACACTGCGTTTAGCTAAATCCACGCTCGTCGTTTTCGTAGCACCGCCAAGGGCCGCCGCCACTGAAAATGCTCCTGTATAAGAGAATGTATTCAACACTTCGCGGCCTTCGGAATAATTGTCGCGAATGGCCTCGCGCACATCACGCTGATCAAGAAAAATCCCTGTCATCGCACCGTCATTCAAGTCCACCGCAAACTGCATGCCGTTTTCCTTAATAATAATCGGGAAATCTCCAGGCGTCCCCTTAACAAAGTCATCTTGCTCCACGTACTGCCCTTGTGTATCAAAGCGTTTCTTTTCATAAACCGCTTTGTACTCCGCACGTTTATCAAGCACATTGTAAATATGGTGACGGAATGCATAGATCCCCTCACTGTACCAGCTGACCATATAATAACCATCAAAATAATCAATCGCCAGACCGCCGATACCGTCCCCTTCTCCGTTAAACAAACGGAATGCCGTCGTATCGGGATCCTCCATAAGCAAATCACGGCGTTGAAACGCAGCCGACATCTTCTGGTCAAAGAAATCAAAATCGATCTCTTCCTGTTCATTCGAAGTCAGCACCCAGCCAATTCCTTTATTCTGCTTGCCGTAATAACCCTTAGCCAAAAATTTATGATAGCGGTCCGTCAATTTAATCAAACTGCCTTCTTCCGCATGAACATCACTCATCACAGCATCCTTCAAAATCAACGGATAGCCCTTCTTCAAAGCCACTGTCCCCTGTGCATTTAACTGTATCTCCACTAATTTACTCATATCGTCATCCTTAGAATGTATTTTCCCTATTATCGCATGGATGAACCAAAAGTGAAAGGCGCCGGGTAGCTGCGACAGGCGTTGGAGGAATTACCGGAAAGACGCTCTTTGTCTTTTTGGTAATTTCGAAACGTCCCGAGCAGCTGGCGCCTGCAACTGGATGAATCAAAAGCGAAAGCGGCTTGGTAGGAGCGGCAGGCATAAGACGAACTGGACCTGAGGCGCTTTTTGCCTCATGGCCAGGCCGGCTTATGACCCGAGCTCCTAGCCGCTACAGCTAGATGAACCAAAAGTGAAAGGTGGCGCTTAGAGGCGACAGGCATAAGACAGACTGGACCTGAGGCGCTTTTTACCGCACAGCACTTTTACTTATGACCCAAGCTTTAAAAGCGCTGATCAAAGAAGCTGACGACATGGCCGGTAATTACTATGGGACTAGAGACGAAGAGACGGATGATCTCTTTGGCAACGTGATGTAATAAGCAATATGCTGCCCTTATTCACCTTCTAATAAAACATCAAATTTTGTAACAAAAACCGCATTACCTGATATTCCAACCTTATAGATTTCATCGCTTTTTGAGATATGTACCATTACCCTGCCGTCCTTCCCTATTTCCTGCCCCTGTTCTACGACAAGACTCATAGTTCCATCAAATAAATCCTTCTTTATATAGCTGGCAAAATAAGAACCCATCACGCCGGAAGCGGTTCCCGTAACGGCATCTTCGACGGTTCCTGAGTAAGGAGAAGAAAAATGCCTTGCATGCATATCGGCAGTTGGATCATAGGTTTGTAGACAGAACGGATGAAGTGATGTCTTCGGCATTTCTTTTAGAATTGAAGGAAACTGCTGATTATTAGGACGCATTTTCTTAAAGCTCTCCAATTTCTTGATGGGGATCAACAATGTCCATGTGCCCGTGCTGCCATATAGTATGGGAAGACTGTCATCAATATCTGATGCCTCTAACCCGATTGAATTGGCTAAATCTTTTTTAGACCCGTTAAACGCTTCAAATTGTGGAGGCGCTTGTCTCATTTCGATCTGTATTTCATTTGCAGTAGAGGTATGGATGTTGATCGGTAAAATTCCGGCTTTGGTTTCTATGGTTAATTCTGTTTTATTGCCTAAGAGCCCTTTTGTTATCAATGCATAGATTGTTGCCATTGTTCCATGACCACATAAATTCATTTCATGCCCGGGGGTAAAGAAGCGGATTCTCAAGTCGGCCACATCAGACCTTATCGAAAAAGCCGTTTCATTAAAGCCCACTTTAAAAGCAATTTCTTGCATCTCGGTATCTGTTAAATCGTCACCATCCAACACAACCCCTGCAGGATTGCCTTTATTCGGCTCTTTACTGAATGCATCGTAATGATAAACTTCTATTGATTTCACTTTAAATTCCTCCAATTAATAAATACACAGCAATTTTTTCAATCTACACCGCTGATCTTATCCACTACTTCTCCATTCGAAATATCCATATAATATACCAAATCTTCCAGCATGCCTTCCATATACTCCCGGTTATCCGTCAGAAGCCGGACTGCCCACACTTCGACGTCTTGATCCAGTTTCTTCGAATAATGAAAAGCCTTCACCGTTTTCGTATTGTACAATGTAAATAATCTGGAGTTGCTATAACCTTCCGCAGTTGCTGTATCAATGGCAATTGTTTCCGCTTGTTTTTTCGAAATTTCATTCGCATTTTGTTTCATCAAGCTCGGAGAACAGCCGAATAAAATCAAACTGCACAGCATAAAACCTATGATTTTCACCTTCATCATTCTCTCCAGCCAGCTCCCCTCCAAACTGTTCGACTATTCAATACACTTCATTATACTTCTTCACACCATACAAGGAAACGGCAGGCCAGCATAAACTTCTACGACTTTTGCATGCTCATCCCTTACAATAAAGGAATGATCACAACGAACAGGAGGAATTCTCATGAACATCATTCCCCTCGGCATCTGGGGCGGCTATCCGAAAGCGAACGGTGCGACGTCTTCTTTTCTTATCGAACATGACGGATTTCATTGCCTGATCGACTGCGGCAGCGGCGTGCTTGCATCCCTGCAGAACTATATCGCCTTGGAGCAGCTCGACGCCGTCGTCATCAGCCATTATCACGCCGATCATATCGCGGATATCGGCAGCCTGCAGTACAGCCGTCTAATCCAGTATTATCTCGGACAGCCTTCTCCGGTACTGCCGATTTACGGTCACGCGCGGGATAAACAGCAGTTCGCAAAACTGACCCACAACCAGCAGACCCGCGGCATCGAAATTAAAGAGCAACAGACAAAACAGATCGGACCTTTCACCGTCACTTTCTGTCCGACTGTCCATCCCGTCTACTGCCTCGCCATCAAGTTTTCAGTAGGGCATCAGTCCGCCGTCTTCACCGCAGACACTGAATGGTCGGACAAGCTCGTTTCATTCGCAGAAGGCGCAGACCTGCTGTTCAGCGAAGCCAATTTGTACGAAGAACATATCGGCGTATCACCCGGGCACATGGCCGGCAGCCAGGCAGGAAAACTAGCGAATGAAGCCAAAGTCGGACAACTAATCCTCACCCACCTCCCGCATCACGGGAACATAGAAGATATTTTGCAAGAAGCACAAAATGTCTTCAAAGGCCCCGCAGAGATTGCAGAGGTAGGGAAAAATTACTCTTTTTCATAACGGGTTCGGAACACGGGAAGAAAACATAAAATTGTATACCAACCGGGGACGCAATTCGCATATGAATTGGTGTCCCTTTTTTTGTTGCTGTATCAACGATGCGGTTTGAAATTCGAGCGAATCTGCAATGCCAAGAAAAAAATAATTCAC
This sequence comes from Sporosarcina sp. NCCP-2331, assembly GCF_023707945.1. Taxonomy (NCBI): domain Bacteria; kingdom Bacillati; phylum Bacillota; class Bacilli; order Caryophanales; family Caryophanaceae; genus Sporosarcina; species Sporosarcina sp. NCCP-2331. The sequence continues at coordinate 80,447 of NZ_BRCD01000003.1, read as the reverse complement.
AACATCCTATAATTTTGTCTGGTTATAAATTAAAGTACTAATTGTAATGCTATTAAATGTATTAATTGAGGATTGGAAAATTGTTTTGGAAGTAACTGTAAGTATTAAAGAGGACAAATAGTTTTGTGATAGAATAGGGGTAGTAAGAAGTGGGCTTGTTCAAGAAACGGGCCATTTAGTTTAAGACTGTTGCAAGAAAGTAATCATTAAGGGGAATACTATGAAACCTAAAATGAACAGAAGAGATTTATTAGACAACGACAATATATGGAACACTATTATAACAGTGATAAGTGAATGTGATTTATCTACTAAAGACACAGTTTTAAATGAAGCATTTATTGTTTTTCAATACTATTCTGAGCTTGAAAGTGGAGGACACGAAACTTTACTGAATTGGATTGAATCGTATATCGATGAGATAAGCATTGACATTTATTTAAACAAATTAATACCTACCCTCGAGAAAATTGGTGCTCAAGACTATGCAATGATTGAGAAAAGATATGGTCAAGAATTGTGGAGGTTGTACGTTGCTCTAGAAAATGATGAGATAGAAGAAGATGAATTTTATAATGTTATTAAAAAGGCTGATGACGAATATCACAAGCTTAACGGGATATTAGAGAATTTACTAAAAGCTTACTTTGTTAGTATTCATACTGATTTAATAGATGTAGTTGAAGATTAATCAATAAAGGATGCTATAGTACCTTCCGTAATCGGGCGCTTTAACTGAATAAAGAAGTGCCCTGAATTGCATTATCGGAACATTATCTAGAGTGGATTAGTAAAGTAATCAATTTTTTTAAAAATGGAGGGATTGATTAGAATGATGATTTTAGCACCATTTCTTGGGGCTATTTTGTCGGGAAGCATTGTATTGTTGATTACTTGGGGCTTAACAAAAAAAGGTTTTTCTGTACTTGTAAGAAATCTACCGGGAGTCGCTACAGTAATAGCTGCGATAATCCTATTTTACTTCGGCTTTGTAACTGTTAGAGGATTTGAAGGTGCAGCGTATTTAATTCTTGCTCTCTTTTTAGTTGGTTTTGCACTAGCTGCTTTTGTAATGACAAACGTAATGACAAAAAAAGTGGTTATCACAAAGTAATAATAACTTTTGTCTTTTCAGGAATCGCGCGCGATTGCGGGAAAGCGAATTGCATCCGTTCTGCATTCGGGGTGATATTGAAGATAGAATTTACTCACTCTCTTATTAGATTAACGATAAAAAAACGACCTAGCCGCATACTAATGGCCTGGTCGTTTCTTTTCTTATAAAAACACAATAACCGCTAAAACAGCAGCCAGCACAATCCGGTAAATCGCAAACGGCACCAATTTAATTTTCGAAATCAACTTCAGGAAGAAGCGGATTGAAATGAGCGAGAACACGAACGCGCTCAGGAACCCGACTACATAAAACCAGATATGGTCCATCGACATATACTCCCAGTTTTTCATTACAGACACAAGACTGGCACCTGCCATGATCGGCACCGCCATGATGAACGTAAAATCCGCTGCTGTCCGGTGATTCATTCCAAACAGCACACCGCCTGAAATGGTCGCGCCGGAACGCGAAAAACCGGGCCACAGCGACAGACACTGCACGAGTCCGACAGTGAATGCCTGCCGGTATGTAATTTGATCCAACGTCTGAATCTTCGGTTGTTTCGGACCAAATTTATCCGCCGCAATCATTAACAGCGCTCCTGCCACCAGTGCATAGATGACAGTTTCGATTCCAAATAAATAATCATCGATCAAGTCTTTAAATGCAAAGCCTAAAATAACGGCCGGCAGCATCCCGACAATCACATGAAGCAAATTGAAGCGCTCGCTCATTTTCACATCGCTGTCCACTTTATACAACCCGACAAGACTGAATAATCGCTTCCAAAATACCACGACAACCGCCAAAATTGAACCCAACTGAATGACGATCTTGAATGTGATCGCCGGATATTTCCCTAAAAACTCCTCTGTTTTCAGCCACATATTATCCACGATAATGAGATGGCCCGTTGAAGAAACAGGAGCAAACTCTGTCATACCTTCTACAAAACCTAAAATTAATGCTTTAATTAAATCGAATAATTCCATAGAACTCTCTTTCCGCGAAGGCTGCCCTTCCGCTATGCTATTTTCTGCTGCACGGCAGTACAATCATGACGCCGAGATCAGTGGATAAGTTTCCGCAATAACTTATCCACATGTGCATACTAAAATATTTACTTGCCTTAATGTACAGTTATGCACAATGTCAGTGGATAGTTTGTGGAGAAGTTCGTAATTTCTGACTATTTAACTCTAGAAATCTTCTTTATCCACAATATGTATTATAGGTTACACATATGCACACTATTACCGATCAATCCGCCAGCTTCTTCTGAAACGCATAAATAACCGCCTGTGTGCGGTCCTGGACTTCCAATTTCGATAAGATATTGCTGACATGCGTCTTGACCGTCTTCAGCGCAATAAAAAGTTCATCCGCTATTTCCTGATTAGACTTTCCTTTGGCAAGCAGCAGCAGCACCTCAAGTTCCCTTTCAGTTAACTCTTCATGCAGTTCATGAGTTTGTCCGCCGCGCATTTTACTCATCATTTTTGACGTTACTTCCGGCTCAAGAACGGTCTGTCCCTGCATCGTCTCCCGAATCGCGTCTGCCACCCGCTTGGCATTGGACGTCTTCAAAATATAGCTGACCGCGCCTGCCTCGAGAGCCGGATATAACTTATCATCATCCAAAAAGCTCGTCACAATAATAACTTTTGCTTCCGGCCAATTGGCAATAATGGCAGCTGTCGCTTCAGCACCGTTCATTTCAGGCATCACCATGTCCATCAAAATAATATCAGGCCGCAATTCGAGCGCCTTTTCCACGGCTATCCTGCCGTTCTCCGCTTCCCCGATCACTTCTATGTCCGGCTGCATCTGCAAATAAGCCGATACTCCAATGCGAACCATTTCATGATCATCAACCAACAATACCCGAATCATCAGCGGTCACTCCTCTCTCTATCGGTAATTGAACTTCTACAATCGTCCCCTGCGAAGGCACCGACACAATTTTACAGCTACCGCCGATTTCAATCGCCCGTTCCTTCACATTCTGAAGACCGTAGGAACCGCCCTTGCCGTCATCCTGCCTGAATCCTACACCGTTATCCTGCACACGTAAAATCGCCAGGCCTCCGCGCTCAATCAATAATACTTCCACTTCCGTCGCTTTCGCATGCCGCAATGTATTGGACAACGTTTCCTGCGCAATCCGGAATAAATGATCTTCCGCTCCTTTTGAAAGCTCAATGTCCTCCAGACGATGCGTAATATCGAATGTCACTTTTTCCTTTAATTCATTCAATAACTCTTCAAGCCCCTTGGAGAGCGACTGATTATGCAAAGCCGCCGGACGTAAATGGAGCAGGAGCGCCCGCATTTCAAGCTGGGCCTGCTGCACCATTTTTTCCACCTGCAGCAGCGGTTTCCGGATTGGTCCTTCTTCCGCCTGTTCTGCAATGGCAGACAACAGCATGGACGCCGCAAATAATTGCTGGGAAACTGAGTCATGAAGTTCTCTCGCCAAACGCTGCCTTTCTTGGACGATACGTTCCTGAATAATCTGATCCTGTGCTTCAGAACGTTCATCAGTAATACGCCGCAGGCTATTGCGCTGCGCGTGGAGTACGTCATATAACTGCTCGATTGAATGATTTATCTGTTTATTCATCTTTTTCGACGGAACAAATTCCTGTTTCGAATAAAGATTTTCAAGCTTCTGCTTAATAAACAGCTCTTTTGTCCGGCTGCTCGACGTCATCCAGACTGCAATCATCAGGCTGATCACGAAAATGGTCATCAAAAGCCACGCAGCCAAAGGCATTTCTGCAGCCTCTGTTTCCATCAGCATGATGCCGTAGCCTTCCAGAGTCGTATCAATAAATAAATAGAAAAATACAGCAACCAAACTGCTGAATATCAGTGTCAGAAGTATCGTACGGCTAATGATTGATCTCATTTTCTCCGCACCTCCACATCACCGATCCACGTAAACAGTGAAATAATCAATTCAGGGTCATTCGGCTGCTTCGTTTCATAGCCGTCCGTCTCCTGCATCGATTCATTCAGCAAACGGCGCGGTCCGCGGCCCAACACATTCGCTTCGCCATACAGCGTCGCATAATGAAAACGCACCGGAATATCGTACGGCAGATCAATAATAATTTTGCCGACACTCTGCCGAATCGAAATAAAGGATGCCCCTTTAGGAAGCACCGTATCTGTCACATCTACATGAATATTTCCGAACAACCCCTGCATATGAACGTCTTCCCACTCATACGCGGAAAACGGTGTGGACTGGACGGAAAACAGACGATTTCTCCATAGACCTTCCGAACCTTGCGCACGCTCTGTCCGCAGCGTACCGAAGATTTCATTGGAAGGCGTCCCTTTCCACATCTTCACCAACACATATACAATGGCAGCGAGAAAGAGCAGCCGCAAGCTCCAAAGACTCATCAATGCGAGAAAAATAAAAATACTGGCGATGATGACCGTCCATTTCTCACGTTGCTTATATCCATAATAGAAGAAAACTCCACCGAGAAGGAGAAAAATAATATTGCCGTTTCCAAGAAGCACGGATTCCACGAAAGCCAGCGCCAGAAAACCAAGCACGAGCATCGCCACTTTATTCGAACCATTGCCGTTCATTTCATTCTCCCCCTTCTCGATGAAGGAAGCAAAGCGCTTCCTCCTCTAGTTTACACAATTTCCTCTTGTTTTGCGCTGCTTTTTTCCAATGAATCTAACCGCTGCTCCATCGAAGAAGCAGATGACGCCGAACGTTTCGAACCGCCCAGATTTTCGATGTAGGAATGCAGGTCGTCGAGCGTCGAGAATAGAGTCTCCGGAGCTGCAAATCGATCCATCTTCTCCTGTGCCCGCGTCACGTTTTCCTTACCCATCAACTGCAGCTGGCGAACCCGCATATCTTTCACGCGGTGCTTCATTTCTTCAAACTTCCGCTCCAATGAAAGCAATTCATTCGTCGCTTCCTGAATGCTTGCAGACAGACGCGCCACACGTCCTTCATAAGCTTCCGTTTCCGCTTTCGCGAATGAAATCAGTTCTTCCTCGCCCGTTGCTTCTGCCAGTTCAAGCTGACGGCGGCGTTTCATTGCCATCAAATCCGCGTCCTGACGCTCCTGCTCCAGCTCCTGTTTCAGTCTTCCCTGACGTTCGAGCAGCTTGCCGATCTCCGCTGTCTGCTGCTGGGCGTCCAAAAAGTATTGATTCAGCTGCTCAATCGGGTTCTCTTTCCCCGTCTTCTTGTCCATCAAACTATTCAAATCTTCCTGTACCGTATATTTTAACCGATGCCAAAATGCGTTCATTGCCCATCTCTCCTTTACTTAGTCATTTCATTCCATTGGCGTTCGAAATTTGTGAATGGATCATTCGAGTCCGTGATATCCGGGTTCACAGTGCGCTCATTCCACTTGCGCCACACATAGTAGATCCCGATCAATGCGACAATACCGATGAAAGCGGGAATGTTCGAAATCGAGCTGATCAAACTTACAATCAAAACAATCATCCAAACCGCCTTCGCGAATGCGGATTGACTCTTTCTCCAGTAATGAAAGCTGACAAATGCGATAGCTCCTGACACTGCGAGTGCAATCATCGGGCCTATATTTATCCCCAGCGTAAACACTGCCGCAATTCCCAGCAGTACAAGTCCAAGTTTTTTCATGTGTATGTCCTCCCTTCATTTGTAACCTTAGTTTATAATGAATTCCGGTTTCCTCCGACGGTCGCATAGCGGATTTCCGTCTCAGACTTAAGGCTGAGAAGTATGTAGGGCTTGGTTTGGTGCGGTTATGAACGGGTTTCGCTCGGTCTCGTTCCGGTTTGGCGCGCTTCAGGCTGACTTTCGCTCTTTATCACATGTTTTTGGCGCGGTGGAAGTTGTTTTTCGCTCGGTCATCACCTGTTTTGGTGCGGCAGCCAGAAATGTGCGCGCAAAAAAACAGCCAGATATTATCTGACTGCCTGCATTCATCTATTTACTCTGGCCAACCCGTCAATCAGTCCGGCATGAATCCCTTCGTGCCACGCAAGAAAACTCAATACATCGTCTACCGTATACAATGTAATAAATTTGCCGATTTCAATAGGCGTATCCGGTACCTGCCCCAATTGCTCATCTGTCAGCTCTGAAATGAATTTGCCCTGGTCTTTCATTGCGGCAAACAGCTCTTCTTCCGACGGAGGAAGCTCCAGCCAGTCTGATGGGCTCGTGCCTGCTTTGAAATAGCCCGCCCATTCACGATGCTGTACTTCATAACTCTCCAAAGCCTGACTTAATAGATAATCGGCCAGATTATATATATGTCCGGCATTCCAGCGAATCGTATTAGAAAATCCTTCCGGCTGTCTGTCCCACGCGTCTTCATCCGCTTTCTTCAGCAAGTTTAATGTGTAGCCCCTTGCCAGATATAACTGTTGAACTGTTCCCATTTCATCCCGCCCCTTATATTCTCTATCTAAAAACAGCCGCGCAGATCAGCGGGCTGGTCATTAGGATAAGTCTGTTGGCTTCTCAATTTTCTTATGTTCATTCCATTGTCCGTGTGCTTCTTGGTTAAACTTCCGGTTATACTCTTCCTGATCACCGAACGGGAATTGCTCTCCTGGTTTCAGGTCATGATAATTTTGGCTTGGTGATTTATTCTGGCTGTATGCAGAAGGCTTATGCTCGCCTGTCTCATCCTGCGCATTCTCCCTGAATACAGCTGTTGAATCCGAATCAGCAGGATCTGCCAATGGAAGTGCATCCGGATCTATAACTCTTTTATTTTTATCTGACATGTCTTTGACTTTAGGTTCCAGATCTTTTTTGTTTGGGTATTTACCATCAATAATTGTCATCGTAACATTCCTCCTTCTAAAGATGTCATCATTTTGAAGAAACTCCACTCCTTATACATACCCCAATTCGCCGCCGCACAAACTGCTTCCTTCTTTAATTTAAAAATTCAGAGAAAGACAGGAGTTTCCTCCCGTATTCCCCTGAATCCATTTACCCAGCTGCTATATCAATGGTCACTTTGAATAAATCACCGTCGACTTCCACATCCATCCTGCCGCCGTGCAATTCAACAATCGACTGCGCAATGGCAAGGCCGAGGCCTGACCCTTCCGTCTGTCTTGATTCATCGCCGCGTTTAAACCTTTCGAATAATTCAGCAGTATTGCCGCCGATTTCATATTTCGCAATATTTTTCATGGTGAACCGTGCCTGATTGGCTGTTTTTTGAAGACTGACATAGACACGGGTACCAGGCAAAGAATACTTCAATGCATTGATCAGCAAATTATCCAGCACTCTCCATAATTTCTGTCCGTCAACGAGTGCATACACCGGTACTTCCGGCAATGAAATCCGCACGTCCAGGTTTGCATCAGAAAAATCCTCCGCATGTTCGGCAAATGCCTGCTGCATCAGCTGATTCAAGTCCACATGCTGCTTCACCAGCTCCAAATTGCCGCTCGCCATTTTCGATACTTCGAATAAATCTTCAATCAGCGTTTTCAGACGCTGTGATTTCTGATCGATAATCCCCACATATTTCGTCCGTTCTTCTACAGACAGCGTTTCATCTTTCAGCAAATCAGTATACGTAATGATCGAAGTGAGCGGTGTCCGTAAGTCATGGCTGACATTCGTGATCAGCTCCGTTTTCAAGCGTTCACTTTTCGCCTGTTCATTCGTCGAGATGCGCACGCCATCACGCAGATTGTTCAGATTCCGTGCATGTTTTGCCAACGGCGACTTGCCTTTGACCGGAATCTCCTGCGTCAAATGACCCGCCGCCATCGCGTCCGTCGCGGATAAGATACGATTTAAGTATGCTCCCCTCCGAACAAATAAGAATAATGCAGGCAATGCAACAAATACTACACAAAAAGCGTAAATGACAGCCAGTTCCGGAGCAAAAAATATTCCTACGAAGCCAATACCCGCCAAGAAAAAGATGATTAACAGTGAAAATAGCTGCACGCCAATTGTCCGATTGCTGAATAATTCGTTAACATTCCGCAAAAGTCCGGCTGCGTAACTGTCTTTCATCAGAGCTTCCACATCGCGTGACTGTTTCAGCGTTTCCATCAAAGAGACGAGCTGAAATGCGGTAAACGCTGCAGGCAGATAGCCGAAGATTGTGAAGATCATAATGTTTGATGCATACCGTCCTAGTGAATAAGGATATAATTCGTGAGGCAGGTTAAATGCAACAGATTGCAGATAGACAAATAAAATGGCGGCAGACAATAAGAGCAGCGCAATCTGCAAGTCTATTTTCAAACGACTATACTTTACGGCTTCCTTGGTTCCGATCACCCAGTCCTTTTTAAATTTCACCACTGTCAGCAGGGCGATGATTGCCAGTACGGTGAGGATCCAAAAACTATATAACAAGATTTTTTGCAAATTAAAGTCATGTACTCTCTGCTGTAATTCTCCCCCGGCCAATGCAGCTTTTGAAATGATAAGCGTTCCAGACAATTTACGCACGGGATTTTTCACTTGCTGAAGATTTTCTTCACTCAATACTATGTGGTCATCTGAAGCATACTCCATTGTCTGAGTGTTATAGTTGGCGCCATCTGGCAGAGAATCCGCACGGAAATAGCCGTTTACTTCATTATATACTTTCTTGAACGCTGCCGGATCGGAGACATCCCCTTTCGTGAAGCGTTCGCCAGTTTCCGTATCCACGAAATCATAGGCGACCGCAAACCCTCTTGAATAGTTTTCTTTCTGCAGTTCCAAGTAGCCGGTTAGCTGCCGTTCTTTTTCCTTCCTGATTTTCCGTTCCACATATTCATCATTATTGAAGTTTTCCTGTATATCCTCCAGCTTATTGTCACGTTCTTTGACAAGAGCCAGCAGCAAGGTTTCATTTTTATTTTCCTTCGCTTCCGCTATTCTCGTACGATATTGCCTCTCGATATTATCGAGCTGTTCAGCCAGTGTACCGTATTGGAAGCGATAGTCATCGATTTCTTGCTGTGTGACGATCAGTTTCTCCTTCGCTTCTTTCGGATCAATCCGATTCAATACGTTGACGCTTACATCTTCATAAATGGATTCTAATTGCCAGTTGAAATCCTCAGTTTCAAACCAGGTCTTGCCTGTATATTTTGGTCCGGTATAAAAAATTGACAATACACCGACCAGGGCAATGACGACTAAAGCCGGCCATAATGCGAACTTCAGCTGCTTTCTCATCAAATGACATCTCCTTTTACAATTCTTCCAAAGTAATCCACAGCCAGACTCAAGCGTTCCCATCCGTTTACAACTAATTCGGCCGCAAACGACGCACAATATAGGAGACTGACGACAGCAAAGGCAATAGCGATCAGTGACCAGACAATACCACTTTTATTTCTCGATTTTGTAGCCAACGCCCCACACCACCTTCACGTACCTTGGATTTTTCGGATCTGCTTCAATTTTCTCTCGTATTTTACGGATATGCACCGCCACGATATTCTCCGCATTGTATGCTTCTTCATTCCACACGCGTTCATAAATTTCATTGATAGAAAACACCCGGCCCGGATGCTTCATCAGCAGTTCTGTGATCTTATACTCAATCGGAGTGAGCCGAACCGGTGTCCCATTCACCGTCAGCTCCTTCGCCTCTTCATTGAGGACGAGTCCGTCAATTTCAATCATTTTCTGTCCTTCATATGTCCCGAGCTGCACATAGCGCCGAAGCTGCGATTTCACACGCGCCATCAGCTCGAGCGGATGAAACGGCTTCGTCACATAGTCGTCCGCTCCGACTGACAGTCCGTGGATTTTATCCGAATCCTCGACTTTTGCACTCAGCATGATAATCGGGATATTCTGCACTTCCCGAATTTTGAAAGTTGCCGTAATGCCATCCATATTCGGCATCATAATATCAAGAATGAGCAAATGTACTTCATTGGAAGCCAATAACTCAAGCGCTTCCCGACCGTCCTCCGCTTTCAGCACATCATAGCCTTCATTTTTCAAATAAATCTCAATTCCTTCACGGATTTCCTTATCGTCATCCGCAACCAGTACTGTAAATTCCGCCATTCCCTTCACCCCGTCTCACTTATGATTTTATTCTATCATCCAACTCTGAATAAAGATTCATGATAAGTATGAAGAAATTCTTAAGGTTTCATTGCGGCGTGATCATAGAAACTGCACAGTCGCTCATAAACCCGGGTTGAATGATCATAGCGCTGCTGCTCGTGATCATACGGCATTCACAGGTGATCATTCATCCTTCGCGAGTGATCATAACTGAATTCAGCTGCTCATAGCCACCGCATAATCCGCAGATAACGAGCCACACTTCTATAATGGAGGTGAATACAGTGCCGAATAAAGACAAACCGAAAAAGGATAATCGCAAAATGAGGGAAGAGTACGGCTACGGTTACGATCTCAGCCCCGATGATCTGGATGTGATCGGACAAAATGATGAAGCAAAGAAAAATAATGCAAATTCACAAAAAGACAAGAAGCGTGTGCAGACAGGCGACGACTACACTGTCAATCCATAATTTCTAAAGCCCGCGGATGCGGGTCTTTTACATAGCAGGAGATGGTGTTTTAGATGTGGAATTAATGAAGGAAACAAATAGGGAAGGTGACTTTCATTGGAAGCATGGCAACCTATACGATGATGAAATGTGAAATATATAGCCAACTTCTCATGAAACTCTCATTTTACTCACAGCGTCCTGTAAATCAGCTCCTTTAATATGTAGTTATGCAACAACCACTACTTATCCCAAAGGAGAGATTCATTATGAAAAAACAAATCATTTCTACACTAGGTGCGCTAATGCTGACAACAGGTGCGCTTCACGGAATTAACGCAGAGGCAAGCCCGAACAATACATCTAGCCACAAGGCTGCTGTTTCACATTACCAGGGCGGCTACAACAATCAAGCAGCGAAGATGGATGTTACGAAACTTCCTGAATATGCAACGATCGATTCAAATGTAAACGCATCTGCATTCAACTTTAGAGTAGTAGAAGATCAAAAAGTTATCCGTAAAATGCTGCTGAACGACGCACAGGGGCGCACGCAGTATAAAACGATATTCAATAAAACAACTAAGCAATTAAAAATCATCAACACACGCGGCGGCATGGTGTACAACCAAGTTATTAAAGAAAAGCCGGCTGCTCAGGCAAAACCGGTCAAACCAGCTGTGAAACCAAGCCAGCCGTCAACAGACTTGAGCAGCTACACTGCACGCGTCGTTTCCGATAACTACAATACACGCGTGACTGTATATACAGATGCACAAAACCGCGCGCAGTATAAAACGATTCTTGTGAAACGCACAGGCGCAGTGAAAACGATTCGTTTATAAAAGAACGTAAAAGAGCAGCCTGGACAATTTGTCCGGCTGCTCTTTTTCTATACTTGTTCCTGTCATACTGCCGCTTCCTCTAACAAGAATGTCCCCGCTGAAATCCCGTCACAGCTCCTGATAATCCCGCTGATATTTCCCTCCGTCTTTTACTTCCGCATGATACAGAGCTTTCAGAGCAAAACTCTTCTCCAATTCATGCTCTTTCATGATCGACTTTAACTGTCGGTTGAGCTCCGGGCTTTCTTTGACGAGCTGCAGCATTTTAGGCTGTGAGTATTGCATGAAAATCCTCTCCTTCTCAAGTTAGTTTCTCTAGTATAGCACGCAGACGCTCAGAATAATTACGTGAACAATGAAAATAGACCGTTCCTTTAGAAACGACCAGTCCAACTCATGTGCACTGCATAAGTTTTTGCTATATTTTCTTAAAGGAGTCTTTCAAATGAATGTCAAAGCACTGACCATCAGCGATATTATTGCAGCCCTCTTTACAGCCTGCCTCTGTCTGTTCCACTTCATAAATTCCTTTTGCTATCTAGCCATTATGATGTTTGCACCCTGTCATTTTTGGGTAAAATTACGTGTATATGCGCAATTATTCACTCTAACTGTGCCAGGCTATTTTTTCGCCCGGCATCTTTTAATAATACGTTCAGATCAGGAGGCTTTATGAAAAAGATATCCATTACATTTTATATTACGCTCGTCGCTGTGGCCTTAGCTGTAGGATATGGCGTCATAGCGCCAAAACAATTTGAAGGGGTCACTACGTCAGCCAAGAACTTTATTGCTGATTCATTCGGGTGGTATTATCTTCTGATTGTCTCCATGCTGTTTTTCATTTCGATCTTTTTGATTTTCAGCCCTATTGGGAGAATTCGTTTAGGTAAAGACCATGACCGTCCTCAGTTCTCTATGATTTCTTGGCTGGCTATGCTCTTTTCGGCGGGCATGGGCATCGGGCTGGTATTTTACGGAGCAGCAGAGCCTTTGTCGCACTATGCAGTAGACCCCGCCACTGCTGCCCCTGAAACAAAAGCCGCTTATAAAGAAGCAATGCGGGAAACATTTTTCCACTGGGGCTTCCATGCCTGGGCAGTCTACGGTATGACAGCTCTTACACTTGCCTATTTCCAGTTTAGAAAAGGGCAAACAGGTTTGATATCCGTTACACTGCGCCCGATTTTTGGGGACCGGGTAGACGGGCGCCTTGGTATAGTCATTGACGGTTTCGCCATATTTGCCACAGTATTCGGTGTCGCCACTTCGCTCGGCTTTGGTGCCGTGCAAATTAATGCGGGGCTTCATTATTTATTCGGCATTCCTGTCGGTTTCGTATCGCAGCTGGCCATCATCGCAATCGTAACGGTGCTGTTCTTGATTTCAGCATGGAGCGGTCTTGGCAAAGGCATCAAGATTTTGTCCAATACCAATATGGTCCTGGCTCTTGCACTGCTGCTCTTCATCATTGCGCTTGGTCCGACGCTGCTGATTTTCAATATGTTTACCGATTCAATTGGCGGTTATTTGGAAAACCTGATCCGGATGAGCTTCCGGACGGCGCCGCTTACTCCCGAGAACCGAGTATGGCTGAATGATTGGACACTCTTCTATTGGGCCTGGTGGATGGCTTGGTCGCCTTTCGTGGGTATGTTTATTGCACGTGTCTCAAAAGGACGGACAATACGTGAATTCATGATCGGTGTGCTTGTCGTGCCTACTGTGCTGAGTGCTGTTTGGTTTGCGGCTTTTGGTACTACAGCTATCGAAACGCAAAGAGCGGGAATCATTGATCTGGCATCCACTGCTACAGAACTGACGATTTTTGAGATGTTCAGCGGGCTGCCTTGGTCGTCATTCATTTCTGGTATTGCCATTCTGCTGATCATTTCATTTTTCATCACATCTGCAGATTCTGCAACATTTGTACTCGGCATGCAGTCTTCCTACGGATCACTGACACCCCCAAACAACTTAAAAATCATTTGGGGTGTTATTCAATCATCTATTGCGGTTATTTTACTATTCGTAGGCGGTCTGGATGCTTTGCAGAACGTCATCATTATTGCCGCCCTGCCTTTTTCCATCATCTTGATTATGATGGTCGTCTCCTTATTCAAATCACTGAAAGAGGAACGAAAGAAGATAAAGCGGCCGTAAAAAAGAGGAAACCATTTCGCAGTTGAAATGGTTTCCTCTTTATGTTTACTTATTAAACGGTTTGCTTAACCGCTTTTTCGATTGCCTGCTTCAAGTCTGTAATGATATCATCAGCATTTTCCAGTCCTACAGACAGACGAATCAACTCTTCACTGACGCCCGAGTTCTTCAAATCTTCCGTGGAAAGTTGCTGGTGTGTAGTGGATGCCGGGTGAATGATCAGAGATTTCGCATCGCCGACGTTTGCAACATGCGACCAGATATTCACATTATCAATCACTTCACGCCCTGCATCACGGCCGCCTTTGATGCCGAATACGATAATCGAGCCGTATCCATTTTTCAAATACTTCTGCGCCAAATCATGCGTTGGGTGATCTTCCAGCCCTGTATATGTCACCCACTCTACCCCCGGATGCTCTTTCAGGAAATCCGCTACTTTCTGTGCATTTTCATTATGACGGGGAACGCGCAAATGAAGCGTCTCAAGTCCCTGCAATAAGTTGAATGCACTGTCAGGTGCCAGACATGGCCCGAAATCTCGCAGCAATTGAACGCGCAGCTTTGTTGCAAATGCGGCGCCTGCCGTGTCAATTCCGTAACGTAATCCGTGATAAGAGTTGTCAGGCTCTGTAAATCCAGGGAATCTGCCCTGCGTCCAATCAAATTTCCCAGCGTCAACCGCAACTCCGCCGATTGTTGTTCCGTGTCCGCCAATCCACTTCGTTGCAGAGTGGATCACGACATCTGCTCCATATTCAATCGGATTCAATCCGTATGGAGACGGAAATGTATTATCGACCAGCAACGGAAGTCCGTTATCGTGTGCCACTTTCGCCACTGCTTCGATGTCCAAAACCTGCAGGCTCGGATTTCCGATTGTTTCTGCGAACAACGCTTTTGTTTTATCCGTAATAGCCGCTTCAAAATTTTTCGGATCGGATGCATCCACAAATTTCACCGTAATACCGTAACGCGGCAATGTCACAGCAAACAGATTGTACGTTCCGCCGTACAGATTGCTGGCCGCCACAATTTCATCGCCGGCGCTTGCGATATTCATAATAGAGAATGCAATAGCCGCCATTCCGGAAGACAACGCGACTGCTGCCGATCCCCCTTCTAGCTCTGCGATACGCTCTTCAAACACGGCAACTGTCGGATTTGTGATGCGTGTATAAATATTGCCCGCTTCCTGCAGGGCAAATAAATTCTGTGCATGTTCCGTGTCTCTGAATACATAAGAAGTCGTACGATGAATCGGCAAAGCACGTGAACCTGTTACGGGATCGGGCTGCTGTCCTCCGTGCAATAATACTGTTTCCGGCTTAAAATTCGTCATTACTATTTCCCCTTCCAAAATGGAATTTATTATATTGAAAGATGCACGTCCGAATACACAAAAAACCTCTTCCTATAAATAAGAAGAGGGCTCTGCTTTCGCTCATTCCCTCTTATCTTCCAGACTGATCGTCTGCAGGAAGTAGCACCTTTGCTTACAAAGCCGGTTGCCGGGCATCACAGGGCCTAATCCCTCCGCCACTCTTGATAAGAGTCCGTCTATTCGTTTTCCATCTTGAAAAATAGTATAAAGCTAAACTCAGCCTATTGCAAGGGTTATTAATAGAATCTTTCGAAATGACTTTTATTTATAAAAGATATCCAGCCAGATTTTTACGGCTGATCCCATTATTAACACGGCAAGTATCCCTTGCAGCACTTTCACATTGATTTTCCGGCTTGCTTTTACACCCAAAGGAGCTGCCAGGATACTCGCCGCAATCATTACAAGTGCAGGCATATACGGCACTTGCCCTGTAAACAGCTTACCTGAAGCAGATCCGATTGACGACAGAAGTGTAATGGCGAGCGAAGTTGCTATCGTCACACGCGTAGGGATTTTTAATATAACCAGCATGATCGGCACCAGAATGAACGCGCCTCCAGCCCCTACAATCCCCGCAGCTAACCCGACGAGTAACGCTGCGATGGAGGCAACCCATTTATTGAAAGTAATCTCTTCAATCAACTGATCTTCCAATCCTTTTTTCGGAATGAACATCATAATTGCCGCCATGACAGCCAGTACGCCGTAGACAATATTGACTGCGTTTTCAGATAGAAAGCTTGAACCGGCACCGCCGATAACACTTCCGACCAATACACTAATCCCCATGTAAAAAACAAGCGGCTTCAATATCAGATTGCGTTTTCGGTATGCCAATACGCCAGAAAGTGATGAAAAGAATACCTCCACTGCTGTAATCCCTGATACGTCATGCGGCGAAAAGGCAGTGAAACCAAGCATAGCAGGAATAAATAACAGCATGGGGTACTTGACGATCGCGCCGCCAATACCCATCATGCCGGAAAGAAATGAGCCGACAACCCCAATGAGGAAGATGGTAATGATGAATGGTACGCTCATGATGTCCTCCCTTCTTCCTTGTCTCTGTGCTTAGTTTACCCTTTTTGAATCCAGAATTTAAAGACATTCGCCTCTTGCTGCTTTTCTTTCAGATCATGGCCGCCGGAAGCCGCCCAGGCCGTCAAGTCGGCAACGGAGCCTTTGTCCGTCGTATGAATTTCCAGGATGTCCCCTGTCTGCAGTTCTTTCATTACTTTTCTTGCCCGAACGATCGGCATCGGACAAGCCAATCCTTTTGCATCTAAGAATGTGGTTGTACTCATATTTATCTTCTCCCCTACTAAAGTTTTTTGTCATTCATCATCTCACTGCACAGCGGTTTGGACCAATCTCCATTTCACGCTGCATTTCTTCGTCAGGCTGGATTTTACCCATATTGGTCTGACGGATTTCCTGATAGGCATTTGGCTGCGGCGGCAGATTTCCTGTTACTAGCTCTCTAAATTCATCCTCATTGTCGATCTTCAGTCCGTGATTTTGCTTATATAATGCGCCTAACTTCTCCGAGACACTGCCGTTTTCATTCAACTCTTCAATCATCATGAAGTGAGCCGGAAGCACCGTCAGATCCTCTGATAGTTGAGGATAGCGGTTGTACAGCGATTCACGCAGATCGCCGACCCAGTCCTCCGCAAGTCCGGCTAAATCCGGACGGCCGATGGAATCGATGAACAGAATATCACCTGTCAGCAAATAGCTGTCATCCACGATGAATGACGTGGAGCCGATCGTGTGGCCCGGTGAATAAAGCGGCTGGATCTCAATCTTTGTACTGCCGACTGTAATCGAAACCCCTTCTTCCAATGAAGCAAAATCAAACGTCACTTCTTCGGCGTCTTTCGAGGGCAGCCAGTACGTTGCACCTGTCGATTCCGCAAGCTTTCGGCCGCCGGAAATATGGTCGGCGTGTAGATGTGTATCCAATACGTGTATGATTTTCGCATCTACGCCGTCCGCGAAATCCGTAAATACACCGGTCATGCGAACTGCATCCACAACCGCCGCTTCTCCACCAGAAACAATCATATAGGAGAGACATCCTTTGCCGAGACGGACGAATTGATACAGCTCGCCGCCTGATTTCAGGTCACCAATTTTCACGGGCTCCAGATACTCGCTCCAGGCTTTCATTCCGCCCTGTAAGTAAGCAGCTGAACAGCCTTCCTCCTCGAGAATTTCCGCCACCATAATGGATGACCCTTCCTTTGCACAAACAACCATGATTTCCTGATCTTTCGGCAGCTGATCAACAATGGCTCCTGCACCGTCCAGCAATTCGAAATACGGCACATTCAAATGAACAACCTGCTCGCCTTCAATTTTCCAATCCTGAAACGCCTCTTCATTTCGCACGTCCAAAATAAATAACGGTTGTTTTTGTATGACCTTTTTTGCAATCTCACTTGCTGTAGCAATTCTCATCTCTTTATACCCCCTACTGTATTTTCAGTATCACCATGCCACTTCGACATACCGGGCACTACATTTGTCACACACTCAAACCCTTGTGCCGCAAGCTTCTGGCAAGCCATATCACTGCGGTTTCCTGTGCGGCATACGATAAAGTATTTATGTTTTTTATCCAGATGTTCTATTCGCTCTTCCAGCTGACCTAGCGGAATCGACAGGGCACCGGGTATGTGATTGAATGTATACTCTGCAGATTCTCTGACATCGATCAGCACCGTACCAGGTTCCTCCAATTTATCTGTAAGCTTTTCGTTTGCAACGGTAAATGGATAGGTCCTTTCCTGCCGTTCTTCTTTGTCGGACTTTCTGACGAAATGGCGCCAGACCCCGTCTTCTTGAACGTTTCCTATATATTGGTGGCCTGCACTTTCAGACCAAGCCTTCAAGTCCGCCGTTGTTCCTGTGTCAGTTGAATGGACTTCAAGCACCTGCCCCTCTGTCATTTCTTTGATCGCTTTTCTAGTTTTAACGATCGGCATCGGGCAGGCAAGATTTTTAGCGTCCAGTACCTTATCTGTTTGAATCATTGTATTCCTCCTATACACCATGGGGTATATTTATTTTCAAAATTTTTTAAATGAACAGGTTTACCCGGCCCTCCTGCGCTTCACCTAAATAGGCTGCTACACCGCCGTACTCCACTTCATCAAGCAACTCTTCCTGTCCAAGTCCCAATAAATCCATTGTCATCGTGCAGGCGATCAATTTAACGTCCTGCTCAGCGGCAAGAACAATAAGCTGCGGTAGACTCATAGCTGAATGCTTTTTCATTACACGCTTGATCATCTTTGGCCCCATACCTGCAAAATTCATTTGAGAAAGTCCCATTTTATTCGCACCTCTCGGCATCATTTTACCGAATAGCTTTTCAAGAAATCCTTTCTTACTCTGAATCGGTTCATCTTTGCGCAGCGCATTCAATCCCCAAAATGTATGGAAAATTGTTACTTCATGATCATATGCAGCAGCACCGTTTGCAATAATATATGCCGCCATTGCTTTATCATAATCACCACTGAATAATACGATTGTCGTTTTTTTCTGTTCTGTCATGTTCTCTGCCCCTTTTATCTGTCATTTTCGTAATAAATACCTATAGGGGTATATTACACGAGTGAAAAAAAGAGTCAAGCGTAAATGCTTACCGACTCTTTACCAGCAATTCCACAGCTTCGTTAATAATCGATTCATGTGTTCTGTCATCTGTTTCATCCAGGTTTTCCATGCACGCAATTAAATTGGAACTGACGATTACGCCGATTGTCCGGTCGATGGCTGAACGGCTTGCAGACAGCTGAGTGATGACCTCTTTACAGTCCTTGCCTTCTTCTATCATACGCAGAACCCCTTTAATCTGCCCCTCAATACGCTTCAGACGATTCTTCACTTTATCATCGTATTCCATAAATCTCACCGCCTTTTATTATCTTCAGATTATACCCTGACAGGTATATTGTCAAATCAATTGCATTCGACTTCACCCTATATCTTACTCCAAAAAGTACGATCTACCATTCGACAGGTTTCTACTATTCTGAAATTTTTCCCGATATATGTTATACTACTTATAGTAAGCTATTGCACGTTTTCCGTCTTTTCTCTGCAGCATATGAAAAAGACGAGATTTTACTATTGAAGGAGTTGATTCGGTTGGCATTTCCACGCAAAGATCGTCCGATTTCTGATTTTGTGGCCTCAAGATATGTAGATGAAGTCATATCCTTCAACCGCAATGAACACGAAGTTTCCGGAACAATTCACAAGATTCTCGAGAACTCCGTAATTGTTAAGATTTCTGATTCAGACGCAGAACAAATTGGGGCAGCATCCAATATGACTGTTGTCGCACATAAAAATTATACGGTGATTTAATCCCCTACATGCCTTGCAGCTGATTGCAAGGCTATTTTTTTGCCTAAATTTTATACAAAGCATACTTTCCGTCCATCACGAAAACTACATTATATAATGAATTCAATCAGTATTCATAATAACAGGAGTGAAAGCCATGCAAATTGAAGAGCTAAAGACATTTGTTGCCGTAATAGACCAGAAAAACTTCACAAAAGCAGCTGTCTTATTGAAGCTTGCACAGCCAACCGTCAGCCTGCACATAAAAAACTTAGAAGAAACGCTGCAGACTTCATTGCTGAAACGAACCTCACGCAGTTTTCAAGTCACCCCTGCGGGTCAGTTATTATATGAGCGTGCTGTGCAGCTGATTGATCTGGCTGACCGCACTAAAATGGAATTGACCCGGCCACAGAGTTCCGCAGCCGGTACATTGCGGATTGCTGCTTCTCCGGTGATAGCGGAAGGTATTTTACCCGATGTGCTGACACGTCTGCACGCAAAGTTTCCAGAGCTTTATTTGCGTCTGGAAGTGATTTCAGCCCATTCTATCGACGACGTCGTTCATAATAAAAAAGCGGATATCGGATGCAGCGAAGTAACGAAAACTACTTTAGCCAACACATTTATGGAAGATGAGCTGTTATTGGTTGCTGTTTCAGGTTATCCATTGGCCAGGAAGAAGAGTTCTTCTATTTTGGATCTGCAGGAAACTCACTGGATTCTTCCATATGAAGAAGACCCGGAACGAGATCTGATCGACAGCTCACTTACACAGTATGGTGTCCATCCAAAGCATACCGTGATCAGCTCGCCTGAAGGCAGAAAACGAGCCGTACTGAGCGGTTTGGGCATAGCATTTTTGTCACGCCACAGCTGCAAGCGAGAGCTCGAACGCGGCGAACTGGCGGCGCTGAATTATAAAGTTGCACCGATCCACCGTCCATTTTACTCTTTGGTCAATGAAAATTCGCTTGCCGCAACGGCGTTTCTTGATGAACTACATGCTTACTGCCGCTTATGGAGTATGTAATCAGGCAGGCAGCCGGCCAAGCTCCCGTTTACTGCGCCAATTGACAAGGAAAATACCCAGGCTGATGAGCAGACCGCCGGCAATCAGTGAATAAGAAAGCTTTTCGTCCAGCAAGAGCCAGCCGCTCAGCGTGCCGAAAAAAGGTGCCAGGAATAAAAAAGCGCTTGTTCTTTCCGGATTGCCGGTCTGCAGCAAATAAAACCAAATGGAGAATTGAATAATTGAAGCCGCAATAGCCAACCATGCTAGTATGCCAAGCGATAATGCGTTCACTTCAAAGAAAGGTTCTTCCAGTAAAAAGCTGGCGATAAATAATATTAAGCCGCCGAACAGCATCTGATAAGCGGTCATAACCCACGTATCAAAACGATAGCCGTGGACTTTGACGATCAGTGTTGAGCACGCCCAGGCGATGGCTGAAATAAATCCGAGCACTGTCCCGATTTTCAAATCCAGATGCGCACCCATCGTAATGAACACGCCGAGAAGTCCGCAGATGACGCCGATCCACTGCTGCAGCCGATAACGGATACGCAAAACCAGTGTGCCGATGACGACAACCAGCAAAGGATTCGTAAATGTCAGGATAGATGTTTCTCCCGACGTGATGGTCCGCAAAGCAATAAAGATACAGCCCATAACGGCCGCTGTCTGCAATGAACCGATCAATACCAGCCACTTCCACTCACCAAGCTTTTTGGGGTGCGGCTTCTTCAGAATCTTAACGACGATTGCCATGATTACACCGGCAATCGTAAAACGCAATGCCACCAATAATAACGGCGAGGAGTACGCGAGACCAATCTTGCCGATTGCAAATGACGAACCCATGAGAGCCGTCGTGACGATGACTAAAAAGCCAAATAAAAATTTATTCATTTATTCAATTCCTTTCCACTGACTGACAGTACACTCATTTTACTCACCTATAACTTTCAGGCATGAATCCATAAATAAGAAGTATTAGAGTTACGAAACAGAAAGTATTACAATATAGAGTATCACGCTTGAAAGGATGAAGTATATTGTTAATTCAAACAAATGAAAAATTCTGGTCAGGCCGGACAGACAGCGAAACGGACAGAGCCGCATTTCGCATGCATCAAATTGTACAGCTTTCCGCCCCAAAGGAAAGCGTTTCCAATAAATCTTGTACACTGATTGGATTTTCATCCGAAGAAGGCGTACGTCGAAACAACGGCAGACTGGGGGCTGCAGAAGGACCGAATGCCCTGCGCAGCGAGCTGGCTAAACTGCCCTGGCGTATGGCGGCAGAATATCAGCTGATGGATGCGGGCACTGTCGTATGTGAAGATGACCGGCTCGAACAGGCACAGGCTGAGCTCGGAGCCGCTGTTTGCGCCAGCTTGTCAAAACAGAGCAAGCCCGTTATTTTAGGCGGCGGTCATGAAACGGCTTATGGCCATTACCTGGGTGTCCGCGAATTCATCGGACCCGACAAGAAACTCGGCGTCATCAATATTGATGCACATTTTGACTTGCGCAGCTATGAAGAACAGCCTTCTTCCGGCACGATGTTCAAGCAGATGCTTGATTCGGATCAGAACGTGGAATACCTCGTGCTTGGTATTCAGGAGTTTGGCAATACAGACATTTTATTCAATGAAGCTGATGCTAAAGGCGTAACCTATGTATTGGAACAAGAAATTACATCAGGTATATTGAACGAAACTTTGCAGAAAATCAGCTCTTTCATTGAAAAACAAGACTATGTTTTGTTAACATTATGCTCGGATGTATTGAATTCGGCAGTTGCTCCAGGTGTGAGTGCTCCTTCTCCATTTGGATTGGATCCGCTCGTTGTACGAACATTTATTCAAACCGTAGCTTCCCATGAGAAAACCCTTTCATTCGACATCTCAGAAATCAACCCGGCACTTGATCATCACAATCAGACGGTCAAACTGGGCGCCTACTTAACAAATGAAGCAATCGTTGCATTGCTGGGAGGAAGAAACACATGACGTTTGAGTTAAATCAAATTACCACGCTATTTCTGGCATTAGCTCTACTGACAATTGGAACTCTTCTCGTACGTAAAATCGGAGTTCTCCAAAAATTCTGTATACCCGCCCCTGTTGTAGGCGGGTTGCTTTTTGCCCTTTTAGCGACTATTTTGAAGTATTTCGATTTGGTAAACTTCAAATTAGACACATCTTTACAAAACTTATTCATGCTGACGTTCTTCACTACAGTCGGTTTAGGTGCGAGCTTCCGCCTTATACGTCTTGGCGGAAAATTGCTTATCATCTACTGGGTCGCCTGTGGTTTTTTGGCATTGGCGCAAAATGTGATCGGAGTATCGATGTCCTATCTGTTTAATCTGCATCCGCTTATCGGAATGATGGCAGGAGCGGTTTCGATGGAAGGCGGTCACGGCGGTGCGACAGCCTATGGGGAAACGCTTGAGAGTCTCGGGATTGATTCAGCGCTGTCCATCGGGATTGCGGCTGCTACGTTCGGGCTTGTAGCAGGCGGTCTTGTCGGCGGTCCAATCGTCAAATACTTGATTAATAAGTATGATTTGAAATCAACGGAAACCGAGCACGAGGAAGCTTTTTCTGCAGAGGCCCTGGAGGAACCGATCCACACGGATAACTTCTTAACCCAGGTTCTGCTGATTACGCTTTGTATCGCAGGCGGTACGTTCATCGGTGATCTGTTCTCCGAAATAACCGGTTTTGTCATGCCGGGCTATGTCGGTGCCATGTTTGTTGCGGTTATCGTACGGAATATCGTGGACCGAATCAAAGATGACGCTGTGCATATGAAGAGCATCAATCTGATCGGTGATGTTTCATTAGGAATTTTCTTATCGATGGCACTCATGAGCATCAAGCTGTGGGAAGTCGCTGATCTAGCACTGCCATTACTGGTCATCGTTTTTGTGCAGGTACTATTCGTCGTACTCTTTTCGATTTTCGTCTTGTTCCGCATACTTGGAAAAGATTACGATGCCGCCGTGATGATCGCCGGCTTTGCAGGCCACGGGCTCGGTGCAACGCCGAATGCCATGGCGAACATGGCTGCAGTCACTGGCCGTTACGGTCCTTCGCGTAAAGCATTTTTGATTGTGCCGATCGTCGGTGCATTCCTGATCGACGTCGTATCGATGCCGATTATCATTACGACAATTAATATATTCAGCTAATCTGCAGCTGCCCGGAATTACATCCGGGCAGCTTTTTTATTTGCCAAACTTTGATGCAGCGAGCCAAAACAACGCTCAACCGCACGTAAGCATCCGCCAAGCGAGCGAAACTTGGTCTGCAGCGCACGAAACTCGGGCTTCAGCGCACCAAAATGCTTTTGCGGCGAGCCAAACCCCCTGCAAACCGCACCAATCCGGCTGGTATTCAGAATGCTTTACAATTCTTCATTGCATTCATTTTCAGCGTATTCAGTCTGTTTTTCTGTTAAAATGAAAACAGTAATTCGCATCTTGGAGAGGAGTTTTTTCTAATGAAAGAACAATTGATTGAACGGTTCATTCGCTACGCAAAAATTGATACGCAGTCAGACGCAGCATCTGACACAACACCTTCTACAGCTAAACAGTGGGATTTGCTGCACCTGCTTGAAAACGAGCTTGCTGAAATTGGTTTAGAGGACATTTCATTGGATGAAAACGGCTATTTATTTGCGACATTGCCATCCAATACAGACAAAAAACTGCCGACAGTCGGTTTCCTGGCTCACGTCGATACAGCGACCGATTATACCGGGACAGACGTCAATCCGCAGCGCATCGACAATTATGACGGCCAGGACATCCAATTAAACGAAAATACCGTCATGACGACCGCGGCATTTCCTGAATTGAATAATTATCATGGCCACACGCTCATCACGACGGATGGCACGACGCTGCTCGGCGCGGACGATAAAGCGGGCATCACAGAAATCATGACGGCCATGAAATATATAAAAGAGCATCCGGAAATCAAGCACGGCAAAGTACGCGTAGGCTTTACGCCTGACGAGGAAATTGGGCGCGGACCGCATAAATTCGATGTAGAACATTTTGGCGCAGACTATGCCTATACGATGGACGGCGGTCCGCTCGGCGAACTGCAGTATGAAAGTTTCAACGCAGCCGGCGCAGAGATTGTTTTCCGGGGAACAAACGTCCACCCGGGCACAGCAAAAGGAAAAATGGTCAATTCATTATTAATTGCGGCTGAATTCCAGGCAGCAATGCCCGCGAATGAAATCCCGCAGGAGACCGAGAATTATGAAGGATTTATTCATTTGATGGATGCGGAAGGCTCTGTTGAAAAGACTGTATATCAGTATATTATCCGCGACCATGACCGCCAGGCGTTTGAAGCCCGTAAGCAGCTGGTAAAAGACACGGTCAAGCGTCTGCAGGAGAAGCACGGGGAGCAGGCGGTTGAGCTGACGATGGCTGATCAGTACTTTAATATGCGTGAAAAAATTGAGCCGGTCATCGAGATTGTCGATTTGATGGCAGACGCCTACCGAAATCTCGGAATTGAACCGAAAATCGAACCGATCCGGGGCGGTACGGACGGCTCACAGCTGTCCTTTATGGGAATGCCGACACCTAACGTCTTTACAGGCGGCGAAAATTACCACGGCAAATATGAGTTTATTTCAGCAGATAGTATGGTAAAAGCGACAGAAGTGATTATCGAAGCACTGAAACTGCAGGAGCAACGCGGCTGATCCGATGAAAGCTATCTGGATCGGCATTTTATCTGCACTCTTTTTCGCTGTCACGTTTGTCTTGAATCGATCGATGGAGCTCGACGGCGGCAGCTGGCTGTGGAGCGCATCGCTGAGATATTTCTTCATGGTGCCGTTTCTCGTTGTAATCGTCGCCTTTCGCGGAGGCCTGCCTGGAATGAAACGCGAAATGACAGCAGCTCCCGTGCCATTTTTCATTTGGAGCTTCGTTGCCTTTGTACTATTTTATGGACCGTTGACATTTTCAGCCGGCTACAGCCCGGGATGGCTCGTCGCAGGAACATGGCAAATGACGATCGTAGCAGGCGTTTTGCTGGCCCCGCTCTTCACATTTCAGGCGAAGACCGGGACGGGTGAACTGCGGACGATCCGCCATCGGATTCCTGCGGCGTCGCTCATCATTTCATTGGTTATTCTGGCAGGTGTGGTATTGATTCAAATTCCGCACGCCGGCAGTGTATCGACGAAAACGGTTTTGCTTGGAACATTGCCGCTGGTAATTGCGGCGTTCTCCTATCCGCTCGGCAATCGTAAAATGATGAACCTGCTCGGCGGACGCCTCGATATGTTCCAGCGGGTGCTGGCGATGACGCTGATGACACTTCCTGTCTGGCTCGTCATGGCCGTCTATGCCACTGCAACAGTCGGTCTGCCGTCCGTGAGCCAAGTCGTGCAGTCGCTGATCGTGGCGGTGAGCTCTGGCGTCATCGCGACTTCCCTCTTCTTCATGGCGACCGATATGGTACAGCATGACCAAGGGAAGCTCGCTGCAGTGGAAGCAACGCAATCCGTCGAGCTGATTTTCGCAATGCTCGGTGAAATGCTGCTGCTCAGCCTGCCTTTGCCTGGTGCACTTTCATTGGTTGGAGTACTGGTCATCATCGGCGGCATGTCGCTGCACAGCTATCAAACCTCCTTAGCGGCAAAATAAAAATCGGACTGCCTATTTTCAGAGGCAGTCCAATTTCTGGTTATACGTTTCGTTCTTTCACCCGCTGAATGCTGCGTTTTTTGAAAAACTGCGGCTTCGTCTCGGATATCAATATCGCGATGAATATTAGCAGTGCTCCGATAAACATCCGCCCCGTTAATACTTCATAAGCCAGCGCGACAGAGAATGCCATGCCCCATACCGATTCCGTCGACAGAATAATCGCCGCTTTCGTCTCGGATAAATGCTTCTGGCCGACTGTCTGCATCAAAAATGCGATCGTTGTCGAGAATAGCGCCAAGTACAGCACCGAACCCACGCCGGCCGGATGCATCGAAAACGATGTTTCTCCTAATCCAACGACTGTCACACAGGCAATCAGCGCCGCAGTTCCCATTTGCAGAAGTGTCAGCAAAATTGCATCTTCCGTCCGGACAAATCGCCCTGTGCAGAAAATATGGAATGCGAACAGGACTGCGCAGCCCAGTGTCAGTACGTCTCCGAAGTTAATACTCGACGACCATTGCAGCGACAGCACCGCAACGCCGACTAATGCCAAAACCGCTCCGAATAATTCAAACGTATCAAGCTTCCGCTTATATAAGATCAACGCAATGAACGGCACAATCACCACATTGACACCCGTCAAAAATGCATTTTTCGAAGGTGTCGTAAATTGCAGTCCGACTGTCTGCAGAGCAAATGCCGTGTACAGCAGGAATCCCAGCAGCATACCTTTCCACAAAACCGCTTTGTTCATCTGACGCAGTTTTTTATGGAATACCAATCCCAATAAAACCGCCCCCAGCGCAAACCGCACCGCTAGTATTTGATACGGCGTATAATAATCCAGCGCCAGTGCACTCATGACAAAGCCGCTGCCCCAGATAATTGCCGTTATCATCAGGCCGATTTCCCCTATGTATCGCTTCAAGTAGTTCACCATTCTTCCACTATTCAGTCGTTTTAGTTTATCACGAATTTCATTGGGATTGTAGGCGGATTTTGTATTTTCAGGGCGTGTTCCTGGCAGGATTGGTGCGGCGCGGGGCTGGTTTGGCGCGGTCAAAGGGCTGTATGGTTCGGTAAAGCAGGAGAAATGTGCGGCAGAGGGCCGGTTACGCTCGGTTACTCAGCAGTTTGGTGCGGCCGGGTAATACTTTGGCGCGGCTGGGCGGCCTTCATGATCACGCCGCCAGTCTATCCAAATAAAAAAGGGAGCCGTCCGATGCGCCGGATAGCTCCCCCTCTTTTTACTCTTCGTACAAACCAATTTCCTCAATGGCCCGTTCCACAAGCGACGGATCGACCGACTTATCGAAATCGATATCTCCGCGAATCGCGCCGTTTGCTTTATATGTCTCATATTGCTTCTTGATATCATCAATAAACATTTTTCCGTTTGGATCAAGACCTGTGACGAAAACCCGCTCCCAAAGCTCAGGATCTTTCAGCGCCGTATGCTTCACCATGATATCGATGATTTCTGCTTCTCCCTCATCCTTAAAGAAGGCATCATTATAATCGCGCACACCTTTCAGATAGGCAGCCATGAAGCGCAGCGACAGCTCATCATTCTCCATAAATTGCGGTGAGGCGAGCACCATTGCGATTTGTGATTCAGGTGCATAATCTGTCGTATCTCCAAAACGGAGGTGGAAACCTTGATTGATTCCTTGGGCAATGAGAGGCTCAATATTCAGTGCCGCGTCAATCGTTCCTGAATCAATCGCGCCGAGCATCGCACCAAAATCGGCAATGTGTACATATTCGACATCTTCCTCCGTCAGACCTGCATGTTTCAGCATTTCTTCATAAATATAGCCATCAATCGAATTTCGGGAAGACACTGCAATTTTCTTGCCTTTGAAGTCACTGTACTCTTTAATTTGATCCTTCATATGATTTCCGATAACAAAACTGAAATACGATTCCCCGGGCATATTATGTCCTTTATCCGCTATGATCCGCACGTCAATGCCCTGTGCAATCGCGTTAAAGAAGGATGCAGTGGAAACGCCGCCTGCGATATCGACCTCTCCTGCTGCCAATGCCGGAAGCATGTCGTCACTATTGGCAAAATCCGCAAACTCTACAGAAATATTATAGTCCTCAAAGTAGCCCCTTTCCTTCGCAATATAGAATCCCGCCCCTGAAGCCGCTCCATCTTCCGCAATGAAAATTTTCGCCGGTTTCTCAAGCGGCGCCAAATCGCCGGACTTCGGTGTTTCATCAACTGGTGCCGGTTTCTCTGCTTCTTTCTGCGAGCACGCCCCGACCAATAAAACCACAGACAGCAACCCGGCCCACCCTGCTTTTTTCATCCACTTCCCCACATCATCTCTCCTTTGCCTGTTTATTCTCTAGATTTCCGTACTTCTTCCTGCAAATGATGCCAAATTTCAATAAATTTCGCGGCCATTTCCGGATCATTCCGGATGTCTTCTACTTTTCGCGGCCGCGGCTTGTCAATCACAATTTCCTCAATAATCTTCCCAGGCTGCGTTCCCATCAGTAAAATGCGGTCGCTCAAAAGCAAGGCTTCATCAATACTGTGCGTAATGAACAGCACCGTCTTCTTCGTTTCCGCCCAGATACTCAGCAATTCTTCCTGCAGGATAAAGCGATTCTGTTCATCAAGCGCGCCGAACGGTTCATCCATTAAGAGAATTTCGGGATCATTCGCAAACGCACGTGCGATGCTCACCCGCTGCTTCATACCGCCCGACAGTTCTTTCGGATACAGCGAAGCAAATCGTTCCAGACCTGTTTTCCGCAGGTAATAATCCGTCCGCTCCACAATCAATTCTTTCGGCAAATTGCGCATCTTCAGTCCGAATGCTACATTTTCCGCCACAGTCAGCCAGGGAATCACACCACGCTCCTGAAACACCATCGACTGCAGCGGCCGGTCCTGCTGCTCCGTATCAATCGTAAAGCTGCCCGTACTCGGCTGTTCAAGCCCCGCCAAAATCCGCAGCAGCGTCGTCTTGCCACAGCCGCTCGGTCCGACCAGGCAGACGAATTCCCCTTCCTGCACAGTCAACGATATATCCTCCAGTGCGACCACACTTCCCTGCTTCTTATAAAAAGATTTCATGAGATTGTCTACCGTAATCTTAGGTTTCCCCTCCATTTCATTCACCTCCATGGCAGTAACTTATTCTGCATTGCGCGCAGGATGATGGAAAACAAATAGCCGAAAAAGGAGATGAGTATCAGGCCGACGAACATTTCGGGCAATAAAAACGCCTTATACGACGTCCAGATCAAATAACCGATTCCCGAAGTAGCTCCCATCATTTCCGCCGCCACAATCGTCAGCAAGGCAATCGCCTGCCCCATCTGAATCCCTTCGAGCATGACCGGCAGTGCTCCCGGCAGCGCAATTTTAAAAAAGAAATTCCAGCGCCCCGTCTGATAATTATGGGCGACGTCCAAATAGATTTTATCGATATTCAGCACCCCGGCCGCCGTATTGATCACCACAGGGAAAAAGACACTTCCGGCAATCGTCACCACTTTCGACAAATCCCCGATGCCGAATAAAATAATGATGATCGGCAATAATGCGATTGTCGGGATCGGCATGAGCGCCATGACAATCGGCTGGATGAAATGCCGGATCGGTGAATACAGCCCCATGAGCAGCCCGATGATCACGCCCGGTATGACACCGGCCAAAAATCCAAGGAAAATCCGGTACATCGAAACGCCTACATGCTGCGCCATCGTCCCGCTGACCACCATTTCAAAAAACGTCTGCAAAATGACGCTCGGCGGAGGGAAAAAGCGTATATCCAGCATGCCGGTCCTTGACAATACTTCCCATAGAAGCAGCATAAAAATTGGTGATACGACCGTCAGCAGCTGCCTACCCCGCTGCTTGCGCTGCCGCCGTTTCCACTCCTGCTGCTCCACTTCAAATGACTCATTGTGTATAAGCTGTTGCTTCTCCACCTTTCACCACCTCTTCACTGCCTATAATATGTGTATGCCTAGTGAATTGGTTGGGCATGCCTAAAAAAAGCATCGGCTGATTTAGCCGATGCTCGTCCGTTATATGGATATATTACTGTCCCATTCAATTCGTGGCTGCTTTGTTACACAATCGATATGAACAGTAGATTTAATCATCCCGCCAAATGTATGGTTAGAGCCAAAAGCAATATGGGCAGTCTGATAAGCTTTTTCATCCTCTAAAATTTTTCCTGTCAGCCGAGCAGCATGATTAGTCCCGATACCCAGTTCACACAAAAGTCTGCCGCTTTCTTGTCCTAATAACGATAATAGTTTTTCACCATCAGTTCCGGTTGCTTCTGTTAAGCATCCTTTTTTTATGGTCAGCACAACAGGCTCTTGTACTAATCCAATACCTGCAATGGAGCCATTGATTTCAATCGTCCCTTCTGCCTGGCCTTCCAGCGGAGCGACGTATGCTTCACCAGACGGCAAATTGCCCGACATCCCTTTTTCCTTAAAGACACCCGTGCTGGCGATCCCCTGTCTATCTCCTATTGGTATAATTAACTTGTGATTACCTCCTGTATAAAGAGTCACCTGTTGAAAAGTATTCAGTTTCTCTGTCATTTCAATCGTTTCCTGCTCGACCCTGCTATAATCAGCACGCATAGCGCCATTTAAAAACATATCTTCTGAAATGCCCGGCATGGTTATGACACTTATCCCCTTGGCATTCGCTTGCTTACGCGCAACTGTATGTGTTAAGGAGTGCTTAGTCAAACAAAAGACCATATCATATTTCAGCATATGACGTGCCGCTTCAACAGACGGCTCTTCTCCTGATTTTGTACGATCCTCCATTACAAATAGATCTGTCTTCCATTCATCTGCTTTTAATGCACTTTCGAACTTACGGCCAACGTCTTCCGTGCTTCGATCTGTCAATACTAGAATAGATGCTGACCGATCCAATGAGAAGTTCGTACTCATGAGGCCTTTAACAATTGTTGCAAATTGAGACATTTTCAACATCCTTTCTTATAAATTAATTATTTTACTTTGTAAAATCGGCTCTTCACCAAAACATGTGCTTGACAACCTGTCACGTGCATGTTGGCAGTGTGTGGATCTACTATGTGCGAATTTCGTTTCTCGACTTTTTATGGATTTTAATTGAAGTGTGAGTTTGCAGTGTAAACCCGCTTTGGCGCTGGGGGATTGCCTTACGCTATGAGCCTACTGACGAAGAGCATGCCAGCAGTCTCACAGCCACGGCCTACCCCGCAGTTGCGCCTGCGCTGGTGTTGGAAAAGTACAATGTACTGATTTTTTTGCAGAGTATGAATTAGCTTGTCTTGTTCCGCATCTCGAGTTTGTAAATGCATCGATCACAAGAATCTAAGCCTTTGCATGATGATAAGTATGGCATGAAAAACCTTACCCATTGTCATAGCCCCAAATAGTGTGCTCATACTGCCTGCTCACACAAAAAGTCTTGAAACACCAGCCAGTGTACCTTCGTTCCAGGCAACCTAAGTACGCCGACAGGTGCCTTAATTTCTGCGAAGGACACAGAAATACGGCAAAGCGAACCCTACGCTGTTCGCTTGGCAACGGTTGCATGACTCACTTCGTGTGAGCCCGCGGCTAAAAACACTCTGGGAGGATCAGCCCGACAGGTGAGACAACTTGCGGGAGCGAAAGCCTTTACGAAGAAAGGCTTTTGCGAATAAAAGCGTAGCGTTATGAGCACAGTTTGCCTAAATTTCTGCAAAGAGCGCAGAAATACGGCAAAGCGAACCCTTCGCTGTTCGCTTGGCTCACCGCGGGCCCTCAAGACACGCGTCCGCCTGGAACGCAGGGAAACGGTATCCTTCCACGCTCATCCTATATTGCGCAATCACAGTCCAATCTCAAACTGCTCATGAAATAGCCTGTCAAGCACACATTTGGGTGCAGACCCGTAAAATCGCACTAAAACATTTCAGCAACTGCAGCAAACACCAGATTTCTTGAGGGAAGGATTGGTTTTGCAGTATAACGGGCCATATAGTGCTTCATTTCATCATCGTATCCCATACAATCTAAAACAATAGCTTGTATAGGCAAATCATCCATATACCTCGCTGCCTTCTGAAATTCATTCCAATCCAATTGATAGGGTGAGCAATAATCAAGCATACAATTGATTTCAGCTTCTTTCCACTTCCCAGAAATTTCGGTTTGCTGTTCGGATAACGGGACAATCACGCCGATTTCCTTTTCACGGAACAACCCTTTTACTATCTGACTCACAATATAGTCGGGATACAAAATAGGTTTTGTTGAAGTTAATAATTCAAACTTCCCTGTACAAGCAACCAATATAGCATCCACATGTTCATTTTGACATACTGCAACCAACTTGTTTAATTCCGCATCGACAAATTTCTTATCCAAACGCACCTTAGAACCATCGCGCAAACGGGAAACGAGCGTCTGCCCCGACTGAGAAGGGACTAACATTTCTATTTCATCCATTGAATAGGAATCCAAAATACCTCGTTCCACTATATTTACATGCGGAATGTACTTTTTGAAAGTCTCATGCATATCCTCTCTTGGACTTTGACCAATCGTTAAGACACATAGCGTTTTCAACGTATCATTCCTGCATGGCGAAATACTTCTTTACCTTCTATATAGGTAGAAAGAACATTTGCTTTCGTTTCAAATGGTTTGTGTGACCAAATAGCAAAATCGGCGTCTTTTCCTTCTTCAATCGAACCTACTTTATCGGCAATACCCATAATCTCAGCTGCAGCCAGTGTGATACTTTTAAGTCCCGCCATCTCATCCAATCCATACTTGACTGCTTCTACTACACAATAATACAGGTACTGGATTGGGATAAATGGATGGTCGGTCATAATCGCAAACGGAATATCCAACTCATGGAAGTGTTTTGGACTCTTAGCTGTAGAAAGTCTATTTTCATATTTCGATGCGGGCGTCATATAAGGACCCAATGTTACGGTGGCTCCACTCGCTTTAATGGCATCGAGCATCAACACCCCTTCCGTACAATGTTCCAATGACAATTTAACATCGAACTCTTTCGCAATTCGAATAGCAGTCGCTATATCATCGGCTCGGTGACAATGTAACCGAAGAGGCATTTTCCTTTCCAATACTTCAGCAAATGGAACCAATTCTGAATGATTCTCTGCCAGCCGCTCCCTCTCACAATCTTTCAAATGCAATACTTCCAGGAAGCCTTTGCGAATCAAGTGCGCCACCGCCATTCTTGTCATCGGCATCGTTTTATATTGATTGCCAAACACATTCTTTGGGTTTTCTCCTAAAGCTCCTTTCAATCCACTTCGCTCTATTATTATTCTGTCGTCAAATGATACGCCTGCTGTCTTTAAAATACTCCATACACCACCGATTGGATTAGCACTGCCTGCTCCGGTTTGAACAGTTGTGACTCCTCCCATTACGGCCTGTTCAAACGAGAAGTGCCGTGGATCAATACCATCCTTTGCATTCATTAAAGGAGTCCAAGGACTGGAATATTCATTGGCATCGTTTTGTCTTTCCGTAACTTCCGCCCATAATCCCACATGTGTGTGCGCATCTATTAATCCAGGAGTAATAAATTGGCCCGAACAATCTATAACCTGTGAATCCGAAGGCAGATCAAAGCATTTGCTGACCTTTACAATTTTTCCTTCACTCACCCAGATATCTGCATTCTGCAGAACTTCATTTGACTTATTCATCGTATACACTGTACTGTTACGTAAAACTGTTACCATCAGAAATCACCTCTACTATAAACTTCAGTACCTTTAATAAACGTCTTCCATACTGTAGCTGTTACATTCATTGGATGTTGATCCCAAATTACTAGATCGCCAAACATTCCGGCCTCGATTGTTCCCGTTACATGATCAATTGACAAGAGTTCAGCCGCTCCTTTAGTTAATGCGTAAAGCGCTTCATTCTCAGGCACTCCTTCTCTAATGGCCAAAGCCGCCTCCAGCTTCAAATTGGAAACTCCGCTTTTGGGATGGTCGGATGCAAAAACGAACTTTTTTTGGCGTTGATATAAGTTCTGGTATATAGAGGGATGCAGTTTCATCAATTCATTGCGTTCGATAGATTGAAACACAGGTCCCGCAATAATTTCCTCAACCTGATCAGACCAACGTTCATCCATCGAGGTGAATTCAGTGGCATGGACGAGTGTAATGGATTTATCCATTTCCTTTGCAATTCGCAATGCTGTTTCCAAATCATCAGCTCGATGACAACGGATAAAAATGCGCTTGTCCTTCAAGTCGGAAGATTGATTGAGCTGATGCATCATTTTCCGCATCTGTGCAGCAATCCCCATTCGTGTCAAAGGTTTTCCAGTCGCATCAAAAAAAGCCTGCTTGGGTACATCGCCCATCGAAAAGGAAATACCTGCTCCATCTGCAATACACATTTCCTCAAATGTAGTTCCTGCAGAATGGATGACTGCGGTCACCGCACCGACAACGCTTTCGGGACCCGACATGATATGACTGGCGGTTACTCCGGCTTCCAATGCATCTTTAAACGAAGTATCAAAAGGGTATATCCCATCCCGGACGTGGAAGATCATTCCTTCATCGGCATATGGCTCATAGCTGTCATTACCTTCCCGGCCAATTCCAGATTCCTTTAAACCAATGGAAGAACAGGTATCGATTAATCCCGGAGTCACATACATTCCATTCGCATCAATCAACATATCTGCTTCTTGTTCGTTCGATCCATCTGTTACTTCATAAATACGCTCCTCTTCAAGCAAAATATCTTTTTTAAAAAACGCCTTATGAATGGTGTCAAATACAAATCCATTACAAATTAATATTTTCAACGCTTCCGCCTCACTTTTCATCTGTCAAAGAAAAAAGCAGAGTGACGTGCACTCTACTTTTCTCTTTGCTTGATATTTTATTGCTTCAACCAAACATTGGCGCCATTTGGATGAACAATTTGAATGGAGTTATCTGGTGATACGTCAAACCCTTGTACTTTTTTATTCACCCCGGCAGTTGATTCTTGTACATCAATTTCAAGACGAGGTACATCTTTCAAGATGATTTTCAATGCTTCTTGATACAACTTTGCACGTTCCTCTTGATCTGCTGTATCTGAAAGTGCGCTATTTAATAATTTATCTACTTCCGGATTTTCATATCCTTTACCATTGCCCAATGCGCTCAACTGATCGGTATGGAACAGCTGGTATAAGAA
This sequence comes from Sporosarcina sp. NCCP-2331, assembly GCF_023707945.1. Taxonomy (NCBI): domain Bacteria; kingdom Bacillati; phylum Bacillota; class Bacilli; order Caryophanales; family Caryophanaceae; genus Sporosarcina; species Sporosarcina sp. NCCP-2331. Next base: position 45,149 of record NZ_BRCD01000003.1, on the reverse strand, counting down.
GAAGTAAGGATCTGGATACCATGACCAGCCGCCGATTGACATAGGTGCATTTCCTTTAGACACCGTATCACTGTAAGTTCCCCACTCGACAACTTTAATCTCTACATCAATATTTAAGTTTTCTTTCATTTGGTTCTGGAAGATGGTTGCATATGGAACGCGTGCTTCCGCTACATAAATCTCTGTTTCAAAACCATCCGGATAGCCTGCTTCTGCAAGTAATTCCTTCGCTTTTTCAGGTTCGAATGTTGGCACTAAATCTTCCAAAGCTTCATCATATCCCCATGAACCTGGAGGTAATGGTAGATAAGAGCGTACAGCTCCGCCCCACTGACTCACACCTTGTACAAGCTCATCTACATTCGTTGCTTTATAGATTGCTTCACGGACTTTTGGATCCGCAGTGGGTCCTTTTTTGTTATTCAAATCCAAGTACGTGATTGATAATGCTTGCGTTGTAAGCAAGTCCAAATTTTCGTCTTGTTCAATTAATGCACGGTTTTGCCCTTTTACGTCCATCGCGATATCGATATCACCTGAGCGCAATGCATTTGTCATCATATTCGTATCCGCAATTACTTTCATCTTCACGGAATCTACGTGAGGCTTTTCGCCCCAATACTTATCGAAACGGTCCAATGTCAGCTGCTGATCTTTCTGCCAATCTGTAATCATGAATGGGCCTGTCCCAACTAGATTCGCACCAAAACTCTCTCCCCATCCTTCTACTTCTTCTTTCGGTACAATAACGTTCCCTGCGTCTGTCAATACCGCCAATAAAGCTGCATTGGCTTTTTCTAAATGTACTTCCACTTCATTTTCGCCTGTCACTTCTACTTTTGTTACTCCGCGTAATCGATTCATAACAGATTCTTTTGCAGATCTTTCCAAACTATACTTTACGTCTTCTGCTGTCATTTTACGTCCATCCTGATATTTGCCCGGCTGGAAATAAATATCGTCTCGCAGCTTGAATGTATATACCAATAAATCATCGGAAATTTCCCACTCTGTCGCAAGTGATGGTTTAATTTCGGATAAATCTTTACTGTAAACTACTAGTGTATCCGCTACTGATCTCATAACCTGAGACTCATATACCCCGGTATACTTCACTGGATCCAATGTTTGTGGATTCGCTGATAAACCAATTTGCAATACTCCGCCGTCTTGTGGTTCCCCACTAGTTGAATCTCCACTGCTTGCTGACTCATCACCTGTCGTAGACTTCTTTCCCGAACAAGCACTCAGAACCAACAATAACGCCATACCCAGTAAAAATATTCTTAACGTTTTACTTCTCATCTTTCTCCCACTTCCTTCTGTTTCATATTGTGAACCAATGATTCACTGACTAAGATAGTTAATAATTTATCACAGAGATCTTTTCATGTAAAGAGGTAATTTCAAATATTCTGACCCTTCGTATACTTGCTAATTAATTATGGAGACAGAAAATTTATCATTTACTTTTAATTCTTACAATGCTAGAATTACGAATATTCACATTGTGGACCAGTGGTTCAAATTTATGAAACAGAGGTGAAGGCGCATGGGGAAATATATAATCAGACGATTATTCGACCTACTTCCTACCGTTTTTGTAGTAGCAGTCATTGTATTCATCATCACACGACTGATCCCCGGTAATCCTGCGGCTGTCATGTTAGGACCGACAGCGAGCGTAGAAGATATTGAAAAATTAACTACACAATTGGGATTGGATCAACCGCTTTATAAACAATTTTTTGACTATCTGCTGGGATTATTACAAGGCGATTTTGGGACTTCCCTTAGTTATAACCAGCCTGTCGTTCAATTAATAATGGAGCGTTTTCCTAATACAGTGATTCTAGCTCTTGCAGCTCTGATCATTGCATTGCTTATCGGAATTCCTGCAGGCATGATTTCAGCTGCACGCCAAAACTCCGCATTGGATTATGGCGTTATGCTTGTTTCATTACTTGGGGTTTCGATGCCGATTTTCTGGTTAGGCGTCATGCTCGTTCTATTCTTCAGCGTAAACTTAGGATGGTTTCCGGCAACAGGAATGGGGACGCTCGATGATGGTTGGATTTCATATATAAAACATCTCATACTTCCAAGTATTACTCTGGCGACGATCCCGATGGCGACATTTGCCCGAATTACACGATCTAGTATGTTAGAAGTAATTTCACAAGAGTATATTAAGACCGCACGTGCAAAAGGTGTTGCCGAATTTTGGGTCATCTCGAAACACGTATTGAAAAACGCTTTAACACCAATCTTGACTGTCCTTGGTATGCAAATTTCCATGCTTTTAGGCGGTGCAGTTCTAACAGAAACCATTTTTAGTTGGCCGGGCATGGGCCGACTCATCGTAGATGCAATCGATAAACGGGATTTCGTCGTCGTTCAGGGAACCGTTCTATTCATTGCCATTATCTTCGTATTAGTGAACTTACTCGTTGATATCTTATATAAAGTTGTCAATCCAAGAGTTAATTATGAATCTAGCAAAGGAGGCGGACAGTAATGATGAACGTCCAACCGAACACTCCTGAAACGATTGCTGCAGCAAAAGGCAATATTCCTGCTAACGAAAAAGTGTTCTTGAAAAAACTATTGAAAAATAAATTAGCAGCAGTTGGGCTGGCCGTTACCATACTGATGATTCTCGTTGCTGTCTTTGCACCTTTTATCGCTACACATCCGCCAAACGAAATGAATGTGGGAAACTCTTTAAAACCGATCGGAACGGATGGTCACATTCTAGGTACAGATAATTACGGCCGTGATTTATTCAGCCGTCTGGTATATGGAGCTAGAATTTCACTGCTAGTCGGTGTTTCTGCTGTTTTATTCGGTGCGATCTTAGGTACATTCCTTGGTTTGATTTCGGGTTATTTCGGCGGAAGACTTGATTCCATCATCATGCGTACGATGGATGGACTGTTCGCATTCCCATTCATTCTTCTGGCAATCACGCTAATGACTGTACTCGGTCAAGGTCTCGTCAACGTAATTATTGCCATTGGTATTGCGAATATTCCCGGCTTTGCAAGGATTGTGCGCGGACAAGTACTAAGTGTGAAAGAAGAAGAATATATCGAAGTCACACATTCACTTGGGGCAACTCATTCGAGAATTTTATTCCATCACGTGCTGCCTAACTGTCTGGCGCCGCTGATTGTGTATGGAACAATGAGCGTAGCGGGCGCCATTATTTCAGAAGCCGCACTTAGTTTCCTTGGTCTAGGTGTTCAGCCCCCTACTGCTTCATGGGGAAGTATTTTGAAGGACGGAAAAGATTTCTTAGTTTTAAATCCACAAATGGCGACATTCTCAGGACTCGCCATTCTTATTACAGTTTTAGGCATCAATTTATTCGGTGACGGCTTACGAGATGCTCTTGATCCAAAAATGCGCGTGTAACTGATAGGAGGAATCGAAATGTCGGAGAATTTGCTATCCATCGAAGGGCTGGATGTGGAATTCCGCTCTTCCTCTTCTACTGTCAAGGCCGTTAACGGTGTAAATCTGACATTGAAGAAAAAAGAGACGTTAGGAATCGTAGGCGAGTCGGGATCAGGTAAAAGTGTCACAGCTACAGCATTGATGCAACTCATCCCCTCACCTCCTGGTAAAATCAGCAGCGGTAAAATTTTATTTAACGGTACAGACTTATTGACTCTGTCCAAAAAAGAAATGCGGGCCATCCGCGGAAATGAAATTGCTATGATCTTCCAAGATCCGATGACCAGCTTAAACCCTGTTTTCACAGTAGGCAATCAGATTATTGAAGCCATTCGACAGCATAAAAAGCTATCGAAGAAAGAGGCAAGATTGGAAGCCATAGAAATGCTGAAAACGGTTGGTATACCCGAACCGGAAAAGAGAATTGATATGTACCCCCATGAATTTTCTGGAGGTATGCGGCAGCGCGCCATGATTGCAATCGCTCTATCCTGTAATCCCAAATTATTGATTGCAGATGAGCCGACGACAGCACTTGATGTGACAGTGCAGGCACAGATTTTGGAGCTAATGAAAGATCTTCAAGAATCAAACGATACGTCCATCATCATGATTACTCATGATCTGGGTGTTGTCTGGGAAATGTGTGACAACATCATCGTCATGTATGCGGGAACTACGGTGGAATCGGGGTCTGTTGAAACCATCTTCAAAAACCCGTTGCATCCTTACACATGGGGACTGCTGGAATCACAAATCACAAAAGATGTTCAGCATAACGAAAAATTGCCTGCTATTCCGGGAAGTCCTCCAGACTTACGGAAACCTGTCCCTGGCTGTCCTTTTGTTGACCGATGTCCGTACAGCGCAGAAATCTGCCACACGAAAAAACCTGAATATATTGAAGTAGAGCCAGGACACTTTGCTGCCTGCCATTTTCAAACTGCAACAAGCCGATTGGAGAAGAAGGAGGGAATGTTCGTTGACTGAAACTATTATTAAAGCGACCGATTTAAAAAAACACTTCCCTATTTCAGATCCAATGCCTTTTAAAAAATCTACACAAAGTGTCAAAGCCGTAGATGGGGTAAGTTTTGATGTATTCAAAGGAGAAACGCTTGGAATCGTAGGCGAATCAGGCTGCGGGAAATCTACATTAGCGCGATTGATTAACCAGCTGATCAGTCCTACTTCGGGATCTGTTGAATTCAATGGTACTGACTTAGCGTCTCTCGGTATAAAAGAAATCCGCAGTGCACGAAAATCTATTCAGATGGTATTCCAAAATCCCGATGCATCGTTAGATCCGCGGAAAACTATTGAATCGTTAATTGCCGAACCATTGGTCATTCATAAAATCGGCACGAAAGAGAGCCGCCGCAAACGTGTGCATGAGCTGTTGGAAATTGTAGGGTTAAGCAGTTATCATGCCAGCCGATATCCGCATGAGTTTTCCGGAGGGCAAAAGCAGCGGATCAATATCGCTCGGGCATTGACGTTAAATCCAGATGTCATCATCTGCGATGAGCCTGTTTCAGCTCTTGACGTATCCGTACAGGCTCAAGTCATTAATTTGTTGAAGAGTCTTCAAAAGGAATTCAACTTAACCTATATATTTATCTCCCATGACTTGAATGTTGTCCGCTATATGTGCGACAGGATTGCAGTGATGTATCTAGGTAAAATCGTCGAAACAGGTACATTCAAGGAGATTTATGAGGATCCTAAACACCCTTATACAAAGGCACTTCTTTCGGCTATTCCAAAAGAGAATCCATATGAACAGCGGGAAAGAATTATTTTAAAAGGTGATGTTCCAAGTCCTGTGAATCCGCCATCCGGCTGTCATTTCCATAAACGTTGTCCTTTTGTAATGGATGTTTGTAAGAATACACGGCCCGAATTACAAGAATTAGATGAAGGCCATAAAGTTTCTTGTCACCTATATTAAAAACTGGAGGAATTATAAATGTCATTAAAGCATGTAGTTGAACTATTAGAGGTTATGGATCACCACACCGTATCAGGTGAAGATGTGAAAAGCTACTTGGAACAAATTTCATCAGCTGCTACAATTCATGTCCAAACGGTAGAAGGAGAAAAAGGATCAACTGATTTTATCAAGGTAACCATTCCAGGCGTAAATGGAAAAATCAACGGGGGTTCAGCGAAAACTCTAGGTATTATCGGACGCTTGGGTGGAATTGGGGCACGCCCTGAAATGACCGGTTTTGTATCTGACGGAGATGGAGCACTTGCAAGTATGTCAGCTGCCGCAAAATTATTAGATATGTGCAATAAAGGAGATCGTTTACAAGGAGATGTAGTTTTAACAACGCATATTTGTCCTGTAGCTCCGACTTCTCCACACGAACCGGTGCCGTTTATGGGTTCTCCGGTAGATATTATGGAAATGAACCAGCATGAAGTGACGAAAGAAATGGATGCCATCATTTCAATCGATACAACAAAAGGAAATATGATCACCAACCATAAAGGCTTTGCCATCACTCCTACTGTAAAAGAAGGATATATCTTAAAAGTTAGCAATGATCTTCTACATCTGTATACACAATCTGCTGGTATTTTACCGGTCACACTGCCAATTACAACACAAGATATTACACCATATGGCAACGGAGTGTATCACGTAAATAGCATCTTGCAGCCAGCAGTTGCGACCAATAGTCCAGTAGTAGGCATCGCTCTTACAACTCAAACGGCTGTAGCAGGCTGTTCAACAGGCGCAACTCATCCAACAGATGTGGAACAAGCTGTGCGTTACGCAATTGAAGTTGCAAAGTATTACGGCGAAGGGAAATGTTCCTTCTTCGATGAGAAAGAGTTCGAGCATCTTGAAGCACTGTACGGAAAAATGAGTCACTTGCAAACTAAAGGAAACGAGGTAAATGCTTAATGACTAACTTAGAAGATTTAAAAAAATTCGTTGTGGATGAAGTAGAAAAAAATAAAGAGGAGCTATTGCAGCTGTGCAGTTCATTGATTCAGATCCCAAGTGAAAACCCTCCTGGTGATTCAACAGAAATCAGTAATTTCATTGCGAGCTATTTAAAAAAATCAGGGGTAGAGTTGGACTGGCATGAAGCTGCTGACAAGATGTATAACTTGTTAGCCTCCCAAGGTGCTGAAGGCGGTAAGGAACTGGTATATTGCGGACACACCGATGTTGTTCCAGCAGGCGACCTCTCGAAGTGGGATTTCAATCCATTCTCAGGTGAAATAAAAGATGGATGGATGTTAGGCCGCGGCGCCAGTGATATGAAAGCAGGCTTGGCAGGATTAATTTTCGTTTTCGGTTTGTTCAAGCGCTTAAATATTGAACTGCCCGGTAAATTAACATTGGCCATTGTTCCTGATGAAGAAACTGGCGGAGAATACGGTGTGCCTTGGTTACTGGAAAGAAAGCTGGTAACGGGAGACGGTGCATTAATCGCCGAACCTTCCTCTCCATTAAATCCAACGATCGGTCAAAAAGGATCCTATTGGTTTGAACTTGAAGTGTTTGGCGAACCTGGACATGGCAGTCTTTCCCCTATCGCAGGCAACAATGCCATTACAGATGCGATTCTTGCGATCCAAAAAATTCAAGGCTTATGGGAGCTGGATGTACATATTCCTGAAGAGATACAGCCATTGATAGAAGTTTCGAAACGCTATATGCGGGAAGTAGAAAAAGATAGAATCAAATATCAACCGGTATTGGAAAGAATTACAGTGAACATCGGTACAATCAACGGGGGTACGAAATCCAATGTAATACCCGAAAGTTGTAAAGTGCAAGTAGACTGCCGATTGCCTTTCGGTGTCACACATGCACAAGTCTCGGAATACTTGAAAAAGGAATTGGACAGCCTGGATATTCGCTACTCCATTCGATTATTTGGTTTTAAAAGCGAAGCCAACTATACGCCTGCGGAAGACCCGGTATGCCGTGCGATCGTTGACAATATCAGCGCTATAACAGGCAAGGAGTCATATGGTGTCATGCAGTGGGCAAGCAGTGACGCAAGACATTTCCGAGATCATAATATTCCCGTATTACAATACGGACCTGCTTACTTACCAAGCATTCATGGATATAATGAAAAAGTCCAAGTGGAAGATATTGTACGATGTGCAAAGGTATATGCAGCCGCTGCCATTGATTTCCTACACAATAATTAGTATTATTTACTTATACGAGTGAATAATAAATAAATTAATAAAAGGAGTCTTCTATGCTAAAGACAGTCAACTTGGCACTAGTCATTCTGAAGATGTTTACACGTGAAAAAAGTGTTTGGGGTGGCAGAGAATTGGCTGCTGAAATGGGACTTAACCATACCAATGTCTATAGAATACTAGAAACATTGGAACGAAATGGATTCATCTCTAAAGACCCGATCACCAAACAGTATAAGCTCGGCTCTGCTGTTTGGGAATTGGGCACTGTTTTCTATGAAAATTTGAATGTCCAAGAGATGATCAATCCTCATTTACAAGAGCTATGTGATCAAACAGGGGAATCTGTATTTTTCACAGTTTTAGATGGGGATGATACGTTAATGCTAACCGTCATCGAACCGGAAAACAAAGTCCGTTTCCCTATCACACCTGGAAGCCGTGCCCCTTTATATGTTGGTGCATCTTATCGTTCCATTCTGGCCTATCTGTCAGATGAGAGAATTGAAAAAGTCCTTTCTGGTGAAATGGTTAAATTTACCGATAAAACGAAAACGGATCCTGATGAACTGCGCAAAGAGCTTCAGTTGATAAAAAAGAATGGATTTGCTATGAGTCAAAGCGAATATACCCCTGACGTCGTTGCGACAGCTGTCCCATTGATCATCGATGGAGAGGTTCTTGGTTCGCTGACTGTAGCTGGCCCTTCGTATCGAATTGACCAAGAGCAACAATCTTCGTTCATTCCCCACCTTCGAAAAACACGGGATGCTATCTTGTGTAATATGCAGAAGTATAATCTAGCCCTTTAAAAGAAAGAGTGCCAGCGCTCCCCTGCTGGCACTCTTTCTTTTTTGCATAACTATCCCGGTTGTTTCTCTTACATCATTTTACTATACTGAATACATGACTATACTTACACCAGATCAAATCAGAGAATTGAATAGCTACAGTATTTATTTAGAGAACCCGGAACATCCCGTATTCACGCTGGCCGACCTCCAAGATCCTGCGCGGAATAAAGATTGTATCTTGGTGGCAAAAACTGTTAGTCAAAGTCCGAATGAAACTGTCGCTGCTTCCTTCTTCATGCGCCGGCTCGGCATGTTTTTTGCGATGCAGCTGTATAATCTCGCCGCGTATGATGAAATGTGGAAAGGATCTGCAGATGATCTGCGTTTCGGAGCAATTATGGAGTTCGGCAATCGGACCATCAGCACCTATGCAGACGCAGCTGATTGGGAAATTGTTGAGGATAATGAAAGACTGTCAGCCATACGAGGTGTGTTAGAGAATGCACATGCCGTCATCACAGCAATGCGGATGACTGTCAGCATTTCTCCATTAACTTTATGGGAAAATATTTTCGGCTTCTGGCTGTGGCAATATCATGTGCTGCTTTCAGATCCGAGCACAGAGATGGAGGCCCGGGAAGACTCGAACATATTAAAAAACGATGAAACATGGAAAGGCATTGCCGGCCATTCCCGCTTTGCAAAATATTTAAACGGCAGTGAACCATCTGATTTGCTGAACACCACCGTCCGTACCACCTGCTGTTTCTCAAAGGACGTGCCAGGTTTGATACAATGCGGGTTCTGCCCGTTAAAATAAATTTGGGATGCGCGTGCGTTTGGCGCCCGGCAGAACCGAGATACTTTGGTCCGCTTCATTCATTCGCGCAGACACGCAAAAAAAGCTGTCCAGAAAGTCACACACAACTTTCTGGACAGCTTTTTCAATGGCCTTTCTGCCGAATGCTCATTGGATACCCCTAAGTGATCATTAATACTGCCCCACGCTCATTTGCCTTCACAAGGATCATATAAGCGCGTAAATCGCTCGCACTTGCACTTCAGGCGATCATTCAGCAGTCCCTTTTCTTCTTCGATAAGCATAAAACGACTGCTTTGTGGAATAAATAATACCCATGGCTGCACCGCTGTAGAAAAACCCCATAAAAATCCCAGCTGACAGATTTTTTGGGTGGCTGATGAATATAGAAAGTGCCAATGCGAGAACCGTGGCCACTGTTGAAAGCCAGCTCGCCGGCATGCGAAACAGCCACTTGGCAAGCAGGACCACGACCAGCACGACCGGCACAGCCCAGACCGCATCCCAAATATTTGTATGGACTACAGGAAACTCTGTTAACATGCCATACATCCTTTCGTTTGGGGTAGGATGTGCAGAATGTCAGCAGTTATCCTGTTTAATCAAAAAGCCCCCCGGTCCGAAGACTAGGAGGCGAGGCGGCTACACTTCTTTCGTAGCCGCATGGCGTATTTCTTTACGACGTTCATAAATATTCTGGACGATGACTTTTCCGACTGCATAGGCCGGCACAGCCACCACGATTCCCAGGAATCCCGCGATGCTTCCCGCCACTAATAGCACGGTAATGACGGTCAGCGGATGAATATCGAGAGTTTTTCCCATAACATTCGGTGTGATCAGATTACTGTCTGTCTGCTGCGCAACAAGCGTCACGACAGCTACCCAGATGACCAGCTTCGGATCCTGCAGATAGGCTATTAAAATAGCCGGAGCTACTGCGATCCATGGCCCGATAAACGGAATCAGGTTCATGAACAAGGCCAAAATAGCCAGCAGCAATGCATACTCCAAACCGATAATTAAATATCCGATTAAAATAATAGTGGCGAGAATCGAACTGATCAGCAACTGACCTTGGATATAAGAACGAAGTACTCTGTCGATATCTTCTAACGTCTTTTTCACCCAGACCTTACGCTGCCCTGAAAACAAATCATAAATTTTCGGTGCCAGTTTTTCATGGTCCTTCAGCATGAAGAAAAAGAAAAAGGGAACGAGCAAAAGTAAAACGACTGCCTGTACGAATGACTGGATGAATGTGACAAACCATTTACCAAATTGCACGGCAAATGACTGAATAGATTCAAAAGCTGAATTCAGCGAATCCTGCAGACTGTCGGGCAAATTGTCTTTTTGATTAATGGCTTCATTTTTCAGCTGGTCCAGCTGGCTGGCTAACGCAGGAGCGTTTTCGACCAGATTATTCACCTGTTTCGTTACAATTGGACCAATCAATGCCACTAAAATCCAAATGACCGCCACTAAGATTAACATGACAGAAACAATGCTTCCCCAACGCGGCATTCCACGTTTCTCAAGTATACGCTGAATTGGCTCTGTCATGTAATACAGCAATCCGCCAAAGATCAGCGGCAGCATAATGGTCTGGAGAATAATTCCGACCGGTTTAAAAATATAGTTCACTTCTAAAAAATACTTGGTGATTAACAGTGCCAGTAAAACACCAATACCAACCTGAAACCATACCTTTTTCGTCAAATTCCCACTTCCTTTATTCCGGATTAAACAAGTACTTTAAGTATACGCGGTCAGCAGGCTTCTGTCGAAAATAACCTTGAAGTGTTAATTGGCAATTTGAAGCTTTCTTCTGCGGAACCGGAGCATCATAACATAGATAAACGGCACTAAAGCTGAGAACAATGCTAAACCACTCCATCCTGCTGCCTGCCAAAGCGGTGCTACCAGCGTACTTCCGGCTGCCATGCCAATATAGTAAGAAACCAGATACAAACTGGATGCACTTCCTTTGTGATGTGTGGCTTCTTTACCGACCGACGCAGCTGTCAGTGAATGGGCAGAAAAGAAACCGAGGCACATGACACAGTAACCCAGTACGATAAAAGGCAATTTCATTGGAATGGTAAGGAGACATCCGGCCGCCAGCAAAATCACCGCCGTTAAACGAACAGGATTCGTACCATACTTTCCGGCAAGTGACCCGGCGACAGGTGCGCCGACAATCCCGAATGCATAAGCAAAATACACATAAGATACTTGATCCAGTGTCAGTGAAAATGGCGTTGCAGTTAAATGGAACGGAAGGAATGTCCACATGCCTGTAAAACTGAGCTGCAGAACGATGCCAAGCCCAAATACAATCAGTAAATTGGGATTCCGTAAATGGTAGCCAAACCCTTCGATATCCTTCTTAATCGTTTCCACACTCGGCTGAAAGTTTGCTGACTTCGGCAGAACGATTATCAGCATAATAAAGACACCGGCGCCTAAGACAGCTAATGCCTGCAAGGCCAGCTCCCACGATCCGCGTTCCGTCAAATAACCGGTCACGAACCGGCCGAACATTCCACCGGTCCCGTTAAACGATATATAGAGTGCAGTTGCCACGCTCACTACCCGCCCGTGAATTTCTTCATTGATGTAGGCCAGTGCAGCGGCTAAAATACCGGCCATCGCAAATCCTTGGATAAATCGAAAGACCAGAATCACGGCAAATGAATTCGTTAGAAACATGGGGATAAATAAAAGTGCGGTCACTAAAATAGATGTTTTTACAAAAACAGATCTGCCCAGCCTGTCTGAATAGAAACCAAGGATGACGAGTCCTACAATCAAACCGATTGTATTGATCGACATCGTCAGACTGGCAGTAGATACAGAAACATCGAATTCTTCTGTGAAAACAGGGAGCAAGGGCTGCATGGAATACATGGCAGCAAAAATAAATACAGATGCTACGCCGAGCCCGACGACAATACGCCAAAAACGTGCTTCGCGCATGGTCGATTTAGTAAAATGAGTCATGATGCCACTTCCAGTCTATAATTTGCGAATAATGAAATTATAGCATTATATAGAAAACTTCTCATACTATTCCTTGCGTACCTCGAAATAAACAACAAAATTTCAAATTCAGCTGCATACTTTTCAAGTTTCCTCTCATGCTATATATCGGAGGTGGCAGACAAATGAACAAAATGGCAATGACCGCTGTTGGGCTTGGCGCACTTTACCTAATGCGAAACAAGCAGTCCCGGGAAAAACTCATGGAGCAAATCAATCAATTTGCAGGAATGAAGAACACACCGTAAGCCATACATTTGTTGTACACACCAAAAAAACCGGAAACCTCATAGGTTCCCGGTTTTTCTTCGCTTAATATTTGAATGTCCGCACTGCCGCCTGCAGATCTTCTGCCATTTGAGCCAGCGTATCTGAACCTGCGGCGATTTCCTCAATGGAAGCCGTCTGTTCTTCTGCAGCTGCTGCAATCGTTTGTGTGTGATCTGCTGATTGTTCTGCAATTTCTGTCGTCAGATCAATGGTTTGGACGATTAACTGTGCATCTGTAGAAATTTGTTCAACACCACCCGATACTTCTGTAATATCGGCAGTTACTTTATTGACAGCTGAGGCAATTGTACGGAAAGAACTGCCCGCTTCATTCACCAGACGGATTCCTTCCTCAACTGAAAGATTTCCTTTGCTGATTGCTTCTACTGATTCATCAATTTCTTCGCGAATTTCGAGGATAAGATGATTTACTTTATTCGCAGCCTGGGCGGATTGTTCTGCCAGTTTACGAACTTCATCCGCCACCACAGCGAAGCCTTTTCCGTGTTCGCCCGCTCTTGCTGCTTCAATAGCGGCATTTAGCGCCAATAAATTCGTCTGTTCCGCTACATTAGTGATCATCGAAACCATCTCGCCGATTTCATGAGATTTATTCCCTAATTCATTGACGACAGTTGCAGTGACGGCTGTTTCCTCCTGAATTAAATGAATGCGCTGAATGGCCTGATCGACGACATCCACACCGTCATTCGCAAGCATTGACGTTTCATTTGCTGTACTGGTAACACCCTGTACATGATGATTTAATTCTGCGATTTCTTTGGAAATATGTGTGACCAGCTCATTGGACTTCAATGTCTGCGTCACTTGATTTTCCGCACCGTATGCGACTTCCTGAATAGCGCTTGCCACTTGCTCAACAGCCAGGCTTGTCTGCTCACTGCTTGCGGACAGCTCTTCACTGGTCGCAGCGACTTGCATGGATGCATTAGAAACTTGATCGACCATACTGCGAAGATTAGCTGTCATCTTGCTGATCGATAGTGCCAGTTCACCTATTTCATCATGATTAGTAACGGTGATATCACGCTCGCGCAAGTCCCCTTCCGCCACTTCCCCGACGTGTTTCGTCAACCGGTGAAGAGGGTTTGATAAATGTCGTGCAAACCACACGATGAGTACAGTACCAAGTGCCAATGCAATAACTAGGACAACAGCCAGCATCTTCAAGACACCAGTTGCTCCTTCGTTGAAATCCATCAGGTAAGCGCCGGCATTGACGACCCATCCCCAGTTAGGATCCAGTTCCGTATAGACAATTTTAGGAGCGATCTGATCCTCTGTACCCGGAACCGCAAAATCAAATTCCAGGAATCCACCGCCTTTTTCTGCAGTTTTGATCGTTTCACGTGTCGTGTACATTCCATCCGGCGCCTGCGAATCAAATAAGTCTTTTCCTTCGAACATCGGATGGCCTACTCCCACACCCTGCTGATCCAAAATGAAAAAGTATCCGTACTCCCCCATATCCACGGTAGACTCAATCGTCCGCTTGCCGTCTGCCTGCATAGGTCCAATCAATTTCTGTTTGACTTGTTCCTGCGCTTCTTCCAATGTCAGATTGCCTTCTTCGACTTGCTGATTGGCCATGTCAATCAGCTGAAGCGCCAGCTGGACATCGTTTTTCAGTCCTTTGGCCCCAATGTCGTCCAGATTCTCTTTTGCCGTGCTGTAGCCCATGATGCCAATGATCAAACTTGGTACAATGAGAAGTATAGTCGTAATGGCTATTAATTTGCCCCGGATCGATAGTTTCATATGTATAGCCTCCTGTCTTACTTCTATTATCGCTTATAGGCTGTAAGAATCAATATCAATATGTTTCAAAATTGTAACCATTTATTAATACTAGATAATTTCTCATAGAGGCTGAGTCTTTACATCTATAGATTATAGTAAATTTTAACCGATAATACCAGTAAATATAGGGAAGAAGGGAGGCGGCGTTATGCTCGGGCAATGGAATGCTGCAGGATTGAATATATTACGCAATATGAATATCCATAACATGCAGGCGATGCGATCAATGGAACGTCTTTCATCCGGGATGCGGATCAACCGCGCAGGAGACGACCCTGCCGGTTTGGCAATATCTGAAAAAATGCGCGGACAGATTCGCGGTCTTGCGATGGCGCAACGCAATATCCAGGATTCGATTTCATTATTTCAGACAGCAGAAGGCGCGCTGAATGAAACGCATGATATGCTGCAGAGAATGCGTGAACTGAGTGTACAGGCAGCCAGCGATACATTAACGGATAATGATCGAAAACAAATCTCCCTGGAATTCGAAGAACTAAAAAAAGAAATACAGCGGACTGCAACGGATACACAGTTTAATACCATGCCGTTGCTTGACGGTTCCAGAAATTCAATAAAAGTGCAGGCAGGAGCAAATGCAGGTCAGTCCATTGAATTTTCAATCGGTGATATGAGAACTGCAGAACTCGGAATTAGCGGGGCATCCATCGATACACGTGAAGATGCAGACAAGGCAATTGGCCTGCTGGACAAGGCGATTTCTAAAGTTTCCTCCGAACGATCTAAAATGGGCGCTTACATGAACCGGCTTGAACATGCGTACAGCAATGCACAGACAATGGAAATGAATTTGACGGCAGCTGAATCCCGTATACGCGATGCAGATATCGCGAAAGAAATGATGGCGTTGACAAAAGCCAATATCTTATTGCAGGCAGGTCAATATGTACTGTCGCTCCATATGCAGCAGGCGCAATCGGTTCTTCAGCTGCTCCGTCAATAAACAGGATGTTTTCCTTTTTTCTAAAGTGGGTAATTATATACTAACTACAGAAACGGAGGAGATTTTCATGGACCACAAAGATCATGGTATGGAAGAAAAAATTAAAGGTGCAGGAAATAAAATGAAAGGCAGCGTAAAAGATGTTGCCGGAGATGTTATGAACGATACAAAAATGCAGGCTGAAGGCAAGCTGGATAAAGTAAAAGGTGAAGCCCAGCAAAAAATGGGTGAGGCAAAAGAACATTTCAGTGATGCGGAAGCACGCCGAGACCGCCCATAATAGATAATCAGAAGTCTGCTGTTGCTAACAGCAGGCTTTTTTTGTTCACAGTAAAAAAAGCTGCCCGGGAAGTCATTATGAATTGGATAATTTCCCGGACAGCTTTTTCTTATAAATTTGTTGTATCTATCCGGGGACTGTTTGGAATCGGCGTTCCTGCTTCCTCAATAGTTTCACCTTCAAGGCTTTCCCCGCTTGTTGTCTGCTGAGACGAACTGTCATGAGGATCGATGGTTGCCGCTCTCTCTTCATCAGTCAGCTTATCAACAAATAAAGCAATGCCGCCTTCAGCCAGATCGTTATAGAATGTCTTGGCTTCTGCTTTTGAAAATCCCATCTTAATGAAAATAGTCAGCATTTCATCTTTGCTGTTGAACAGCCTGCGTGTATGATCCCAAAGTGAGCCATCCTGTATGCCAATCAGTTCAATTTCGGAATCATCCTCCAGTATCTTCAAATCGTCCCGAACATTTGAAACTGCGCACATATGCCGTTTCGTGTACCCTTGCGCTTCCAATTCCGTTATTTTATACAGTACATTGTCAACGGAATGAAAAGTACCTGCATATTGTCTGTCCGCCATTATTGCACCTCCTTTACGGTATGTTCTATTTGTACCCGCCGCGCAGGTTCCTCACACCTTCACTGCCAGGTATTCATCCCAATTTCCTATGTGCATACTTTCACTTTTCCTGCACACGCTATTGGCATCAAATGAAAAGGAGTGATGTGTCAGTGGAAATGAAAAATAAAGTGGAGTCTGAAATTTCCAATATGAACGAGGAAAAGAAAGACCAGATCCTTGAGAACTTTAACCGATTTAAAGGCTTTTTATCGGATAAAGTAGAAAAAGGCGAAAATTTAGGACTCAGCGATGAACAGCTTGCAAAAACAACTGAATTTATCGCCAACTATTTATCGCGTCATGAAGAACCACGCAACAGAGAGCAATATTTATTGCAGGAACTGTGGGATTCAGGCTCTAAAGAAGAACAGCATTCTCTTGCGCATATGCTGTTGAAGATGGTTCGCCAAGCATAAAACGGAGGCGATACAAATGGCTGCCAGAGGCAACCCCGGTCCGAACATGAATACCGACATATATCGGTTAGTCCAAACACATCCTGAGAATTTAAATACCAATACAGTCAGTTTGTTCGATTTGCACGAAGATATGCAGACTGTTGACTCTATTTCACTTCCTGACCAGCGTAAAGACCTCATGAAAGAAAAAATTAATCATTCCCCGCGTTACAGTGGAGGCAGCCCTTCGGCTGACTATGGTGCTCCGAAATAATTCTCTGATAAAAGCCGCACAGTGCTGAACATTGTGCGGCTTTTCCTCATATTTCCTCGTTTCCTGTCGATATTTCCCGGGAAATTTTTCGCTGTATTCTTTCATCCGCTTACATATTTCCATGATATACTGATATCCGATGGAAACGGAGGTGCAGCATGTGAAACCTTGGATGTATCCGCTGCTTGTCGTGATTGGCGCAAGCTGTTACGGTATCTTATCAACAATTATTAAACTGGCAATTCAAGACGGCTTCACTGCTTCCG
The DNA here is from genome assembly GCF_023707945.1 of Sporosarcina sp. NCCP-2331. Lineage (NCBI taxonomy): Bacteria > Bacillati > Bacillota > Bacilli > Caryophanales > Caryophanaceae > Sporosarcina > Sporosarcina sp. NCCP-2331. Next base: position 27,951 of record NZ_BRCD01000003.1, on the reverse strand, counting down.
AGGCAGTAACAAGCCAATATTATACAGGCTTTCTTTTAGCTCTTATAATTTATCTCTTCACCCGCAAAGGCATACCGACTTTGCGCGGCAGCTTTCCGGTGCTTCTCGCCGGCCTGTTCACTGCTATTACCGGATCAGTATACGGAAAATCGGTGGAATACATGCCGGCTTCACTGGCTGTCGTACTGCTGTTCCAATTCACATGGATCGGCATGCTGTACGATTGCCTAGCCGCGCGGCGTCTGCCGAAGAAAGCGGAGGTCGTATCGCTTGTGTTTTTATTCGGCGGCACGGTTTTAGCTGCCGGCCTCATTGATGCGGATATCAGCGGCATTCCTTGGCAGGGATGGGCATTCGGATTCGCAGCGGCATTTAGTTTCGCCGCGTTCGTTATGGCGAATCAAAAACCGGTGCCCGGCATGGACGTCGTCACCCGGCTATTTCTGATGTCGTTCTATGCGGCGATTGCCATTACATTCTTCCAGTCCCCTGAAATCGTCTGGAACGGGAAACTCGGCGAAGGACTCTGGATTTACGGAGCAATCTTAGGCATTTTCGGCATCGTGCTGCCGATTTTTCTGTTTTCCGTCGGGGTTCCGAAAGTCGGCGGAGGCATGTCTTCTATTTTAAGCGCAGTTGAATTGCCGGTTGCTATTTTGGCTTCGATGCTTCTGCTTGGCGAACGATTGACATGGCTGCAATTCGCCGGTATTTTCCTCGTGCTGTCCGGCATGATTCTGCCCGCTTTGCTGCAGCGGTTTGCCCTGTCGAAAAGAAGGCAGCTGGAATGAAAAAAACGCTCGATTTTGAGCGTTTTTCAATTTGACATTAGATGATTATTTCTTGCGGGAGATGTTACTTAAGCTTTAAGGAAATAGCATCTGATCCTTGAGTTACCACGATATCTTGCTGTTCAGATTTTCCATCTGTATATGTTACATTTGCTGTAATGATTACATCGCCACTTATTACTTCATTGCCATCATGAGGAATGGCAAGAGAATATTGATGTTTTTCCTGTTCATTATAGTTCACTGTGTAGGTACTCCCCACTTCCTTTATACCCTGGTATTCATCTGAACTAGGCTCCCTCGTAATGAAATTGATCTTCTCTGCTTGCAGCCATTCCCTGTCAATATACTCTTTATATGTGAATAAAACGTCTTCAATAAACTTCCCCCCGCTTAAAGTATAAGTGATGGTGTCAATCTGTTCTCCAGTTATCTTGAGCCGGATATCTGTAAAAATTAAATTAGCTCCGTCGCCGCTTATACTCAAAATACGATCCATTCTATCTTCTGTTGCTAAGTCAATAGTCGCTTTCTCGGATGTAATAGTAGTTGTATTTAACTCTTTCCCATCATCACTCAATGCATAAGCTGTAATCGAAAAATTTGTCACTTCTCCACTCTTAGTAAGATACGGCATGCCTATCATAATAGCTAAAAGGATACCAAATGCACAGGCTGCCGAAATCCATCTTTTATCATTCACTGGAACCGATTTTTTCTTTCCAATATTCTCTTTCACGCGATCTTCCATAGCTTTTGACATTTCAATAGAAGTCACGGCATCTTTAATCTTCTCAAAATCCATATTCATTCTCCTTTCGATAGCTTTCTCGAAGAATCTCTCTTCCTCGTTGTAACCTCTTTTTCACGGCTGACGTCGTAATAGCAAGAATTTTCGCTATTTCATCGACTTTATAGCCCTCTACATAATGAAGTAACAAGACTACTTTAGGTTTAGTTGGCAATCTCATGAGATGATCGAGTAAATCATGGTTTTTATCATTCTTGGAGTATAGTTGTAAATTATTGATATCTAGATGTTTACGAATAATATTGTACCTTCTCATATTCTTGCAGCGATTTGTGGCAATTGTTATTAACCAAGCTTTCTCATGTTCTGAATCGTTAAAAGCTGGAGATTTCGTTAGATAAGTAATGAAAGTGTCTTGTACGGCATCCTCCGCATCTTTTTCATTACATAAAATAACAAGACAAATACTAAATAGCATATTGCCATATGTATCAACAATTCGCTCTGCATCTGGCTCAGCCGACCAAACTAGTTGCAACATCCCTCAACTCCTTTCACTACTAACACACTTGAAGATACCGAATGGTGACTTTTTATTTTTGAAATAATTTATCCATATGAGCCCAACAACGACTGACATAAGTAATTTTCACACAAAGAAGTGCTTAGTCCATTGGAAACTAAGCACTTCTTTATTACTTCGGTATTCAAATATTCAACAAATATCTCCGAATACAACGATTTGGTCTTATTATGAAAAGTGTCTCTGAGCTTTCTTTAACTTCTGGAAGTAAACTTCTTGTATATATCTATTCGCTTTCGGTTTTTTTGCCATCTCTGTTTTCCATAACGAAAAAAACAAAAAGTGTTATGAGAATCACAAATGGAGTTGTACTAGGCTCCATTAACCCTAAGTTCGGCAATACTAAAGACAGAAGTATCAGTGAAGACGCTACTAAACGAACGATAACAAGGTTTTTAGGATGTTTTTTATTATCCAAATTACTTCCTCCTTTTCTTAGTATATCTCTAACAATATAGCTCGATTCTTCAGTATAGAGCGTATACTTATTTCAGAATTGTGCCTTTTAGCTGCATAACATTCGGGGTTATTTATTTACAGTATAATGTAATTCAACAAATTGATTGAAAGTTCTAGTACCTCTAAGCGAAAGATCTAACTGGTAATCCCCTGCTTTAAATAAGGGAATTCCCTCTCCGATGATTATTGGTGCCACTGTCACAATCAGATCATCGACTAACTTTTCTTTTATAAACGTATATAGTATGTCTCCACCACCAACTATCCAGATATCTTTACCATCTTCTTTTTTCAAATTATTAGTAAAATCAACAATATCTCCATTTACAAATGTAACGTCTTTAGTATTCGTTATTGATGACCTAGAAAAAACGTAACTATCTTTATTTGAATAAGGGAATTGACCTTTCTCTTGTTCCATAACCCAATCATATGTCCTTTTACCCATTAAGACTGTATCTACAGTTTTAAAAAACTTCGAATAACCATTATCTCCTTCGCCCTCAACCTTAAATAACCAATCAAGAGAGTCATCTTTTGTTGCGATATAACCATCTAAACTTTGAGCAATAAATAATACTAACTTCCGCTGTTTTTTCATAATAATCCTCCAAACCACTCCCGAAAAGGGAATATACGTTCCTAATGATATTAGCAGAGCGACGCCACTAATTCAATTCATCAAAATGACCCTTTTACGGCACAATCCTTATTCCAAAATTGCCCCTGATAACAGTAAACCCTTTAATTATCTAAATCATTATCAAGAAATGATTTTTTATTCACTACAGACTCGGGTGTTCTTTCGATTGATTGTCCCACCACAGACTTGTTAATTCCTTCTTTGACTGCTTTATAAATCACTAGATAAAGAATGAATAATCCTATAATCCAGAGAATAATCATCCCAAAAATCTGACTTACCATTATCTCTCACTCCATTCTTAGCTATTATCTAAAATCTTCAGCAATGAACTAACAGAAGAGAGTACATCTTTTGTTTTGTCATTTTACCTGTCCACATTTAGCATTGTTGAAAGAGCGTACATACTTTTCCAGAAAATACGCTCATGGGCTTTAAGGAATAAAGTTGGTTTGTAAGAAGCACACCTCCAGTTTGTAGAATGAACCTTTGCGTCTCTTTACCCCGAATCTTTCGTAATAATTCTTACCACTTTACCATACGTTCCCTGATCTCTCAGTCATTTGATTGGCAGGAATGAAAAAAACGCTCAGTTTTGAGCGTTTCTTGTTTCTATCTTTTCTCTTTGAACGGATGTATCCTTACACTGAACAGTTCTTATTTCTTAACCAGCTCAATTTCAATCGGTTCAAGCATCACTGTTTCGTTTTTATTTCCACTGCCATTATACATATAGATTTCCGGCGTAAAAATTAGAGAGGTTGCCTCTTTGTCGATTTTTTTCAGAGTCGTGCTAAAGTGGTAATCCTGGCCATTTTCACTGAACCCACCATTGCCATTGGACAAATATTCATTCCCCAGATTATCTTTCACTGCCAGATCGGCCGTGACCCATTCCCATTCATCCGTTACCGCAGAATCAACTTTCTGACTGTATTCGATGATTGTCGAGATCTCGGTGAAGCGAATTTCCTCAATAGTTATTTTAACACCTCGTTTGGCAGCCGACTGGTCAACCAGCTGAACATCGCCCGTCACCGGCTTCAGCTTAAAGTGAAATTCCCAGTCTCCTGCTGTTTCTTTCATCGTGTCATAATTCACGATACTGTCTGGAACCCAGCTGACGTCGACGAAATCTGGTTTCTTGTCAAAGTCTGGAGTAGTCGTGATCATACCGACATACTTATTGTCCGCCACCTTCTTCAACGCCGTGGAAGTTCCTGAAGAACCATTGGTGTGTTTTATATCCATTGGTGAATTGACGCCTGCATTTTGCCCCAGTTCTTTTGCGGTTTCAACAGAGTAGGTAAGTGTGACCGTCTTTCCGTCATACACCGCCCGATCCACCATGATGGTAATCCCTTTACTCGTCTGTGACTCGGCAATGTCGACAGCATATTCTTCATAATCGGTGTAAAATCCATCTTGGTCTTCGTTGAATATAGAGAAGATATTGCTGACGATCGGGATTTGGCTGGCAAGTGTCGGGAAGCCGATGCCGACTGCCGTCACTGACGCTACAGTGATGACTGCCGCAGCCGCCACATTCCGCCAGACTCTCGGAACACGTCTCCTCCGCTGTATTTTCATTCGCACTTGCTGCTTCATCGCCTCTTTTTCTTCCTCAGACACGTCCATCGGCTCGATTTCCTCCTCGCTCTTCAGCTCGTTGAACCGCTTATAAAGAGATTTCATATGCATTCTCCTCCCCATTCGCTCTTCATTAAAATAGATAGCTGCTTTTTGCCGCGATACAGCCGGTTATCGACTGCCGCCTTAGTCACGCGCAGGGATTCCGCAATTTCCCCATTCGACATATCCAGAAAATATTTCATTGTGAAAATATCTCGGTCCATTTCATTCAGCTTGCTCATCGCCATCAATAATTCTTCCTGCTCCTCTTTCGCCAGAAGTTCGCCTGCTGCATTGCTGTCGCTGATGAAATACATGTCATCCATCCCCTGTTCCCGATTATTCCGTTTCTCCATCCGCCGGTACTGATCAATCGCTTTGTACTTTGCGACCATGCAGATCCACTTTTTAAAATCTTCTGCTTCCCCTTCGAACTGATCGCTGTTCTCCCATACCGCCAGAAATACATCACTGATGCACTCCTCAATGTCCGCGTCTTTCTGCAAGGGGCCGAGCACTTTATACACCACTGCTTTGACGACGGGCAAATAAGCATCCACGATATATTCCACCGCATCTTCTTTTTTGCGTTTCAGCCGTCGGATAAAATTTCTCTCTGTCGATTTCATCAGCAATTCTCCTTGAAAAACTGTTCTCACTTACTACAACGAATGAACACATCAAGTATTCTCATAAAAATTTAAAAAAGTCCTCACGTCTCCGGTGAGGACTCATCAAGTTCTATAGGCGTTTCCCAATCCATCCTGCGCAGCGCTGCAATCAGCGCCAGCAGAACAATATCCATCGCAATAACCATCAGACTGAAAAACAAGAATACTGACGACCACTCACTGCCGCCGACATTTAACGAAAATGCGGTGAGCAGCATCATCACAAAATGAATACCCATATACCACACATACGTTATTTGCACGCGCTGGCGCAACCGGCTCTGTCCGACATTCTGAATGGCTGACTTCCAAGCCCCGAATAAATAATAGACCGTTATCACCTTCCAAATGAACAAGCCTTCTGCATACAGCATCCACAAGCCGCCCGTCACTTCAGACAAGTTCACGAAAACGCCCGGCACAGAAATCAGTATGCCGATAAAGGCCGCCTTTTCCGCTTTCTTTGCTGTAGGAAAACGGTCAGTCATAAGTCCCGCACCCAAATAAATCAGATAATAGCCAATCGGATCCGCCAGCAAATCGATGCCGAACTGAATCCGGAAAAAAATAAAAATATAGCCCCAGAACATCAGGCGAAATGCTTTATTCAATCGATTTCGCCTCCGTTCGCTTCTTTATCAGCTGCTTTATTTCCTCTCCGGTAAACTGCGGATAGGAGATATAGCTGGCTATTGTTGTAAAAGGCTCGTTTGCAGCTGTTTTTCCTGCTACTTCAATATCCATCTGCAAAACGCCCCGCAGCTTGAGATCTGCTGCGCTGGTGATGGTCAAACGCTCGCCTTTCTCCATATCAAACGGAAACTGAGCGGTCCGTACGTCTATTCCAGGAACATTCTGCCAGGACTTTTCTTCATACTCTGACATCCCTTCAGGCATAGCTCCTTGATCCAGTGAATGTTCACGCATATACAGCTTGATGAAAAATTGATTTTGCAGTACGTCATCAAAAGAAGTCTTCACCGATTCTATCGTGACGTCCTCACCCGGCAACAACTGCGTTTTTTCGTACTCTCCACTGGCACTTGACTGATCTGTAAACGGCTGGGCGCCAAATTCAGGCCGCAGAACCGTAATTTGCCCGATCTCCGTCTGAACAGTTGAACCGTCCGTAAAGTTAACCGTTATTTCACGGAACTTCTGCGCCTCTGTCACGGCAGGCGGCTGATTCATCTGCAGCGTCACACGGCGTAAAGAATAGCGGCCATATTGATCGACCTCTTCAAATTCAGGGTCTGTGCCAAAGTGTTCGGGAGCACCTTGCCAATCTCCCAGCTCCACTGATTGTATAGTCGAGCGGCCCTCTTTATTGGCCAGGTAATAGATTGAAAAATACGGGTTTTGCTCCCACCAGACATCTATATAATGGTCGACAAAGATAGGATGGGCGAGCTTTTTTGATTCTGCATAGGCAAAATTAGCAGCCCAGCTGATGAGAATGATTGTCATGATGACCCAGAACGGCCGCATTTTCATTTACTCCACCCCTTACAGTGACTGAAGAAACGCAGTCAGATCACGCTGGTTTTTAGGCGTCACGCCATGCCCGTCACCATACGTCTTAAACGTCACATTTGCCCCGAGGGATTCAAAATAGTCTTTGCTTTCCACACCCGACTGAGAAGGTATGACATAATCATAGTCCCCGTGCGAAATGAACACTTGTAATTGATCAACTGGCTGCTTTGCATATTCATTCTTCACAAAGTCGGGGATATAGCCGCTGAGCGCTGCTACTCCATGTAAAGATGGAATCATAGACAAACCAAGCGTTTGTGCAAGCACCGCTCCCTGACTGAATCCGACGGCCGTCAAGCGGTCTGGATCCAAGTCAAATTCCGTTATCGCTTCCCGGATGAATGCCTGGATGTAAACCACTACTTTATCAAATACTTCACGCACCGGTTTGCCTTCTTCTTCGATTGTAAAAAATGCATAGCCGGGTGCATGAACTACCGGCCCCCTTAAACTGAATATATGATGGCTGTCTTGGAAGTCCGAGACAAGTTGAGGAAGGTCTCCTTCATGACTGCCCATGCCATGAAACAAGAATATTGCCGGCTGCTTCCCCTCTTTTTCTGCAGGTGCTGTATGCGTAAACGTAAATGGTGATTGCATCTGTATTCCCCCTTTTCTTCTTCCATTCTTTTTTATAGTTTACCATAGAAAAAAACGCCTGCCATGATTACCCGGCAGACGTCTTCAAATCCTTATTTCTTTTCAGCGGGAGCAAGTACTTCATCCCAATTAATTGTGCCGTCTTTAATTTGATCGCGGCGCTCTTTCGTCATGGTATCATTCGGACGTCCGCCGTTCGGCCAGTCCTTATCATGATTTTTCCATTCAGGACGGTCTTTTGACAGTATGAAAGCTGCCAGGTCACTTGCTTCCTGATCTGAAAGTGTGTTTTTCTGACCCACCGGCATATTTTTCTGTACATAACCGGCCATTTTCGTCATACGCGCTATTCCTGCACCGTCGTTGAATGAACCATCACCCCATAATTTCGGACCTGTGTTCGAACCGGTTCCCTCGCCGTTATCTCCGTGACAAGCTATACAAGAAGCCTGATATAGCTCTTCACCATTCTCTACGTCTGGAGTCGGCAACTCATCGATACTGTTCTGGTGACGCCAATCCAATTCAGCTCCCACCGGTATACCTTCAGAAATATACGTTAAATAGGCCACCATTGCATCCAGATCTTCATCGTCTGCTGCAAATTTCTGACCATCCATACTTCTTACCATACAGCCGTTAATGCGTTCTTCCAATGTTACCATCTGTCCAGAGCGTCCAATATACATTGGATAGACCGCGGACATACCGACCATTGAAGAAACTCCTTCATCTGTTCCTGCTCCTGCGTGACAGCTTGTACAGGACAATTCATTTACACGTGCAATTCCGTCTTCCACTGACGCTGCTTCTGAGCGCAGTACATTTGATGTATCATCAAACAAGTCAAATCCTCGTTTGATTGCTTCCCCTTCAGGTCCATCCGGTACATCATCCATTGATGGCGGGTTGTGTTGAATTCCAGCTACTTCTTGTGTTGTTTCTTCATTTTCAGGAGTTTCTGACGCTTGATCCTTGTTGACACGGATTTGATTACCCATCAATGCGATGACAACCAAACAGACGATGACAATAAAACCCAAGACTAACGATGTTGTTCGTTTCATGTGTACTCCTCCTTTTTTCTACATTTTTTTCATCTCTTGCACTACAAACTTACCATATCTCGTAGAGTCGGTCTATGTCATTTCTGACTTAAAGTCAGTATGAATTATGTCAAAAGCCTGCTATGTAGGTGTTTCCTGTACTGGAAATTTTTTGTGACAAATTACAAAACAGACGGCGACAGAACGCCGCCATCTGTTTATTCCACTATATAACCGTCCCGCATCGTAATAATGCGGTCTGCGTACGGCAGCATTTCCTCATCATGTGTAACCATCAAAGTCGTTAAGTTCAGTGTTCTTGTTAGTTCCTGCAGCAGTTCCATGACGCCTTTCGAACGCTTTGTATCGAGACTTGCCGTCGGTTCATCTGCGAACAAAATTTTCGGACGGTGAATGATGGCACGCGCAATTGCCACACGCTGACGCTCCCCTCCGGATAAAGAAGACGGATAGGCATCTTTTCGATGTTCCATATCGACCAGCTGTAAAATTTCAGCAATCGCTTTTGCCTGCTCTTTTTTATTAATTTTTGTTTCAGAGACATCCAGCATCAACTGCAGCTGCTCTTCTACTGTCAAGAAGGGCACAAGATGAGAGGACTGGAAGACAAAGCCGAAATCTGTAGCGCGTATATGACGGATTTCTTCTTGGCTCATCTTTGTCATATCTTTTCCTTCAAACATGATCTCTCCGCCAGATGCTCTTTGCAAACCTGCAGCAATCGTCAGGATGGTTGACTTGCCCGAGCCAGACGGGCCTACAAGTGCCGTAATTTCTCCTTCTTTCAGCGATAAGTTGACACCTTTTAAAATCTCTTCTTCAATTTCACCGTTCGTAAAGGTTTTTTTCACTTCATCTATAGTAAAGGCAGACATGTTACATCTCTCCTTGTTGAATCGCCTGAAGCGGTTCGATTTTTTTGATTTGGAAACCGGAAATCGTAGCACCTATGAAACCGACGGCTAAAAATACGGCTGACAACATGAGAACAGTATCCATTGTTAAGTGGAACGGCATGCCTTCAGGTGCGATAAAGCTGAATCCTTGGCTAAGCAGGATGGAAAGCGCCAAAGCCACAATTGTAATGACGATCATTTGATACCAGATCATCTTGAACAATGATAGTGTTTTCATACCGATTGCTTTCAAGATACCGTACAAACCGATTTTCTGAACGTTCATCATATAGAAGAAAATCGCAAACAGCATACCACTGATAATCACAAGGAACCACACGATCATGTTAAGTGACATCTGTTCCGCACTGTAACTAGGGATGGCATTTAAGAACTCTTTATTCGAAAAAGCCTCAAGCCCGCTGATTGCCGGCGTCTCTTTTCCAGGAATGAAGATTGTCTGCATTTCCATCACACGATAGATTTCCTGATAGTTTTTCATGTGAATGAATGCGACCGGTGCGTGACTGTATTTCTGCTGGTCAACAAATCCTTTGACGGTGAATTCGCCGCTGAATTGATTGTTGGTCAGCACATCGCCGACTTTGATTCCTTTATCCTTCAATGAATTGTCCAGAACGATTTCGCCTTCTTTAACATTTTCGAACAATTTGGAATCCGTAGATGCAACGAAAGCTACGCTGTGCTGCTTGTCTTCGCTGTCGTTGACGAAGCCCATCTGCACCGAGAATGCTGTTGCTCCCGGGTTATCTGCCAACGTTTTCTTTTGTACCTCTTCATCTATTTTCGATAAGTTATAAGTTTGGTCTGCATCTTTGTCTAAGTAAAATTGTCCTTCCGGCAAATCCTTGATGAGTGCCGCATTATCCTGCGACAGCCCGTTAGCCAGTCCTGAGATGATGAACGTCAGGAAACTGACGAGGAATATGATGGATCCGAGGATCAGGAATTTCGCTTTACTTTTCTTCATTTCTTTCCATGCTATTTTCATGGATACCGCCTCCGTGTTTTGTGTATACCTGTATCTTACCCAATGAAGATGAACGCAAAATGAACTGGGCATTATAAATGAGCTCTTCACCAAAACATGTGCTTGATAATCAATTTAATGAGCAGTTTGAGAAGGGGTTTCGCATAATAGGATCGTAAATGGGTGGATACCGTTTCCCTACGTTCCAGGCGGGCAGCGTGTCTTGCGGACCCGCGGTGAGCCAAGCGAACAGCGAAGGGTTCGCTTTGCCGTATTTCTGCGTCCTTTGCAGAAATTAAGGCAAACTGTGCTCATAACGCTACGCTTTTATTCGCAAAAGCCTTTCTTCGTAAAGGCTTTCGCTCCCGCAAGTTGTCTCACCTGTCGGGCTGATCCTCCCAGAGTCGCCTAAAACCAGTGCTCCTAACGCTGCGCTTTTACTCGCAAAAGCCGTTCTTCGTGACGGCTTTCACTCCGGTACACTGGCTGGTTATTCAGGAATTATTATATGAATGGCAGTCATGAGCATGCTATTTGAGTTTATTACGTAAGGTGTGGCTTTTCATGCAATACTTAGCATTCTGCAAAAGCTTAGATTCTTGTGTTGAATGCATTTGCAAAGTCCAGAAACGGGAACTCCACCAACTAAATCCACACTCTGCAAAAAAGCAACATGTTATACTTTCCCCACATCAGCGAAGGCGCAACTGCGGGGTAGGCCGTGGCTGTGAGACTGCTGGCACGTTTTTCGCCAGTAGGCTCATAGCGTAAGGCAATCCCCAGCGTCGAAGCGGGTTTAAACTGCAGCATGATTTTCGCAATACTTACATGACAAGTTGTCAAGAACAGATTTTGGTGCAGTCGTTATAAACGGACTCTATTATTTCCCATTACCTTATTAATATGTGAAAATTAAAACAGTTAGGAGTGAGTGACTTGATTCGATTTGACGAGGTTTCGAAAAGTTATGATGGTGAACGTTTGGTGGTGGATTCAATAAATTTACAGATCGAGCGCGGAGAGTTTTTAGTGCTGGTCGGCCCAAGCGGGTGCGGGAAGACCACTACACTGAAGATGATTAACCGCTTAATTCCGTTAACAAAGGGAACAATCCGGCTCGATGAAAAAAGAATCAGTGATTATCCGATACATGAGCTGCGCTGGCAGATCGGCTATGTGCTGCAGCAGATTGCACTTTTCCCGCATATGACGATTGAAGAGAATATCGCGGTGGTGCCTGAATTGATCGGCTGGAAAAAACAGCGGATTCAGGAGCGGGTAACAGAACTGCTCGAAATGGTCGGACTAGATCCATCTATTTACCGCCGCCGCAAGCCGAGCGAGCTGTCAGGCGGACAGCAGCAGCGGGTCGGCGTCGTACGTGCACTCGCTGCTGATCCGGATATTTTATTGATGGACGAGCCTTTCAGTGCGCTCGATCCGATCAGTCGGGTGAAACTCCAGGATGATATGCTGGAACTTCAGCGCAATATTCAAAAGACCATTGTATTTGTGACGCATGATTTGCAGGAAGCTTTTAAAATGGGTGATCGTGTCTGCATTATGAACGCGGGGAAAATTGAACAGGTAGCGCCGCCCCAAGAAATCCTGACACATCCCGCGACGCCTTTTGTGCGGGAGTTCACGGCAGCAGCTATAGCGAGAACATTCTCTATTGAAGACTATTTAGAGCCGTTGCCGGACGGCTTCATTTCATCTTTTGCGCTTTCCATCGACAGCGGCTGGGGAGCTTTAGTACAGGAGCTGAAAAATAAGGAACGTGTGGCGATTGAGAAAGACGGCCGGATTGCCGGTTTCATAACGAGAGACAGCATTATGCAATTTTTAGCAGAGCAGTCAATGGAAGGAGCCGTGCCGAATGAATAATTTTCTGGAGGTATTTCAGGACCGCCGCGGACAGCTGCTGAGCGCGCTGCTTGAGCATATTCAAATTTCATTGATTGCGCTGCTGTTCGCTGTGCTCATTGCCATTCCGATCGGCATCTACTTGACCAATCACCGCAAAATCGCGGAATCGGTCATCGGTGCCAGTGCGGTGCTGCAGACCATTCCTTCCCTGGCACTGCTGGGCTTGCTGATCCCTTTATTCGGCATCGGAAAGATTCCAGCCATTATTGCGCTGGTTGCCTACGCGCTGCTGCCAATATTACGCAACACATATACCGGTATTAAGGAAGTTGATCCTTCCTTGAAAGAAGCAGCGACCGCGATGGGCATGAATACGTGGAAACGGCTGGTGAAAGTGGAGCTGCCGCTGGCGATGCCGGTGATGATGGCAGGAATCCGGACCTCGATGGTGTTAATAGTAGGAACAGCTACGCTCGCTGCATTAATCGGGGCAGGCGGTCTCGGTGATTTGATATTGCTCGGGATTGACCGCAATAACCCTTCATTGATTGTACTCGGCGCTATTCCGGCTGCTCTGCTTGCACTGTTCTTCGATTTCCTGTTAAAGATATTTGAAGGCCTTTCATTCAAAAAAGCAATGACTTCATTTACTGTATTTGTTATGGTGGCTGTCTTGATGATTGCAGCTCCTTTGTTCAGCGGAAATGCCAAAGACTCGATCGTTATCGGGGGCAAACTCGGTGCTGAACCCGAGATCCTGATTAATATGTATAAACTGCTGATTGAAGATCAGACCGATCTGACAGTTGAATTAAAGCCGGGGCTCGGCAAGACCTCGTTCGTATTTAATGCACTTCAATCAGGAAGCATCGATTTATATCCCGAATTCACGGGGACCGCAATTTCTGAGTTTCTGAAAGAGGAAGCCGTCAGCAATGACCGGGAGCAAGTGTATGAACAGGCAAGAGCGGGCTTGGAAGAAAAGTTCGACTTAGCACTGCTGCCGCCAATGGATTACAACAATACTTACACGCTGGCTGTTTCAAAAGAGTTCCAGCAAAAGTACAATCTGCAAACGATATCAGACCTCGCTGCAGTGGAACAGGCCGTCAATGCGGGCTTCACGTTAGAATTCAATGACCGGGAAGACGGTTATCTCGGCATACAAAAACTGTACGGCATTACCTTCCCTTCCGTACAGACGATGGAGCCGAAGCTGCGCTACCAGGCAATTGAAGCAGGCGAAATTAATGTAATGGATGCGTATTCCACAGACAGTGAACTGCGTGAATATGAATTGACCGTACTTGAAGATGATGAAAATTTATTTCCGCCTTATCAAGGAGCCCCTCTGGCAAGAAAAGAAACGCTGAAAAAATATCCCGAACTTGAGGAAGTTCTGAATGTACTTGTCGGACTGGTGACGGATGATGAAATGCGTGAAATGAACTTTCAGGTGAATACAGAGGATAAAAAAGCGGATGAAGTGGCGAAAGAATTCCTGCAAAAGCATGATTTGTTAAATTAATTTTTATTTTTTTATATGACCAACAACCCTTTACTGCCAATTCTCTGTAATTAGTGAGCAAGCTTTTCTTCGAAGATTTCAAGAGTAAAAGAAGTTTATTTTATAGCTGACGGGCTATATTAGAGAATGTAACGTACCAAAACATTTCGAAAAGGAGAGATTTTCATTATGGCACAACGCAACAACAATCAAGACAATAACCGTAACAAAATGTCCCTTGAAGAAGCAGGCAAAAAAGGCGGAGAGGCGACAGCCAGAAACCATGGCCACGAGTTCTATGAAGAAATCGGCAAAAAGGGCGGAGAAGCCCGTGCACGACAGAACGATTCAAATAACAACAAAAATAACTGAACTATGCAGCAGGTGAACAAGTGACAAGACCCGTTTTTGTACTTTACTCCCAATCGCATAGACCTTTGAAAAATTACTATTATAAAAGGAGAGATTTACATTATGGCACAACGTAACAATAATAATAATAATTCAAATAACACCAACAAAATGTCTTTGGAAGAAGCAGGTCAAAAAGGCGGAGAAGCGACTGCTAAAAATCATGGCCATGAATTCTATGAAGAGATCGGGCGCAAGGGCGGAGAAGCCACTGCGAAGAACCACGATAAAGAGTTCTACGAGGAAATCGGCCAAAAAGGCGGAGAGGCTCGCGCCAAGCAGAATAATTCAAACAACAACTCAAACAATAATAAATAATATGTGAAATGATAGACAAGAATTCCCCCTTTTGTCTTCACTTCACCTAGACAAACAGGCCAAAGCAGTGTGATCACCGCTTTGGCCTGTTTTTGCTGTTTTATATTAATCCATCCAAGGAACCTCGATCAATGTACGGCCGATCCACTCGCGTAATATTTCGTTTGTAGGACCCATAATGGCACCTGAGCGTCCGTCACGCACATATCTCTCGACCTGGCCTGTCATATAACCGTGGCTTCCTGAAACTTGCAGGGCTTTATTCGTTACTTTTATTTCATTCTGATAATCTGCTTTTCAATTCCTTGAATGCTCGGAATGAAACAGGACATACCGCACCGTTTGACATGGTGACCGTGCGGTTCCTTCTATCCGCCTCTATGACATGCAGCAAGTTAATTAAGCAGCTCGTATGGCAGCGGTAAAAAGAGGGAGCCATCTCTTCATACTCTTTCATTCTGCCGTAGAATTCATAATTTCCATGTTTTTCATACAAACTCAGTTTATGAGGGATACTGGAAGTTTCGATGAAATAAATATCTTGAAGGCTAATATTTCTAATGCGTTCCCCTATCGTAATTTGAAGAATGTCCGGCTGCGTGTCTTGCCCAATCTGAACATATCTTTCAAAAGCAGCCTGCAGTGCACGCTTTACATCGGAGGCTGTCCGATCCGGTGTATCTTTCACGATATAGTCAAGCGCTGCCAGCTTATAAGTAAATGTGAGTTTGAGGCGATCTGCATGCGTAGTGATAAAAATGATGGACGCCAGCGGATCTTTTTTACGGATTTCTGCAGCCAATGTCATTCCATCCATTTGGTGGTCTAATTCGATATCCAAGAAATAACAATCTGCTTTTTGGTATTCTAAATAGCTCAGTACTTCATCAGGTCTGCTTGCACATAAAACCACTTCCACACCAGGCTGGTGAAAGCCAGCGTAATTCACAATTTCTTTATGGATAAATTCTCTTTGAATCGGATGATCCTCGCAAATTATGACTCTCAATCAAACTCCTCCTTTATCATGATTTCATGGATGAACCATTGATTATCAATGCGGGTATTCCAAGTGATATTCGGATATCCCGACAAGATTCCCCTCACCGCCGGCAAACCCCAGCCCCTGTTCTCTCCTTTGGTCGAATACCGTTCGCCAAATAATGGCTGAACCGGTAGTTCGCTATCCGAGATTCTGTTTTCAATTACAATCACTAATTCGCCCTTCATAGCGAGAAATGCCAAGTTAATTTGTGGATTATCCACAACGACAGAAGCTTCTATCGCATTGTCTAATAAATTTCCTATGACCCGAGACAAATGCAGACGGCTGACAGAGCAATCCTCAATCAACTCTGGCACTTCAACCGAAACAGGTATGGATAATTCATCCGCACGCAGCAGTTTAGTAGAAATTAGACCCTTTATTTCTATCAGCTGAAGCCGGTCTAATTGGCTGAACAATTGGTTTTGGTACAGTGTATGATGCTCTACTTTTGTAACTTCTTCATCAAAATAAGTTTTAAGACCCGTCATATCTCCATTTTCCATATAGCCGCGCATTGAAAGGAGAATATTCGTATGATCATGACGAAAAGCCTGCATATTGCGATTCACTTGTTCCAAGGACTGCATGTACTGAGTGAATTGCTGCTGTTCTATAAACTTTTCCTGAACATCCTGCTCTTTCATCATGGTTTGCAGAAGGATTCTTATCAGGACAAGCATCGTCATAAAGTAAAACAACAGAATGACCAAGTTGCCTGTGGAAATCGGAATTTCCCCTTTTCCACCCGGTAAAAATATCAGCACATAAAAGACTAGGCCTGTGCTGACAGCGACAAGCAGTAATACCAGCTGAGAACTCCCCGGCAGCCTGACTTTATCATCATAGCGGGCCAAAATTTTTTTGTAACCAATCATAATGACAGCAATTTGCAGCAAAATGATGCTGCTGTGAACTGTGATCGACAGATGAAATATATCCACTACAATCAATGCTATGTATTCTGCGAGCACACAGCAGAGATAGATAAATAGTAAATGAAAAAAGGCCAGCTGCTTTCTCGTCATCACAAAAAATAACACGCCGCTTGCCACGATGCTGAAGATCATCGGAATCCACAGCGAGTGCGGATAACTGACAGCCAATACAGCAACGAATGTATTAATCAGCATAGAAGCTATTACTCGCTTGATTGTTATACGCAAATCCATAATATAAAACATCGATCCGTAGATAATCAAAAAATTAAATAGAGCAAAGAGGAAAAACAGATCAGTCACCTCGACACCTCTTTCTATAGTTTGCTGTTCTTTTGTCTGGTAATTGTACAGATATGATGAAATTTCTGACGTTTACGATAAAAACACCACAAATCATCCTGCCATCATTATAATAAGCCATGATCCCGCTTACGGATTATTTTCAAGTCTGGAGGCTTACATGAATATGGAGCGTTTAATAGAAATCAGTAATCAGTCTTTATTTACAGCATTTATTCTCCTGTTGGCCGCAATAGTGCCGATTGGTTTGTCGGTTACATCTACAAACAATTGGACAAGAAAGCTCGGCGTTGGATTGATCTATGCCGCTTTTGTATTGCAGCTCACTTATTTCGTCCTAAGATGGATTGCCATTGAGCACGCGCCGGTAAGCAATATGTATGAATTTATGACGTTTTTCGGTATTATGCTGATCGCAAGTACATTACTACTATATCAGCTATATAAACAAATCGTGCTGGTGCTATTCTCAATCCCTGTCTCATTAATTATATTGGGATTTGGAGGAGTATTCATGAGTGATGCTACTCCCCTGATCCCCGCCCTGCAAAGTAATTGGCTGTCTATCCATGTAATTACTGTAGCCCTCTCCAGCGCCATACTATCGGTTGCGTTTGCAACGGGTGTTATTTATTTGCTGCGTATACTGGATCCGGAAGTTACGTCTGGTCAGACAAGGTGCTTGGAGTTCGTTATGTTTTGTCTCATCTCGGTAATAGGATTCGTCTTTTGTTCCATTGCGTTTTCATTGGGGGCAGATGAAACAATCATCCAATTTGAAAATAAAGAACAAAGTTTGGAACAAGCTGTCTATTCCATGCCTGCGCTTATCGTAAACGAAGGAGCCGTAACTGTTAACGGCGGGCAGCCAATTGGATGGTTGGAACTGCCGAATTCAATAGACGCGGCACAGACTAATACTCTCCTTTGGACGTTTTTGGCAGGCAGCGTACTCTATCTGTTCATTCGACTGCTCACCAGGAAAAAGATCATTCAATTAGTAAAGCCATTTACGAATAAAGTGAGCCCCGTATTGATGGATGAAATCTCGTATCGAGCTGTGATTGTTGGATTTCCGTTATTCTCGCTCGGCGGTCTATTATTTGCGATGATCTGGGCGCATCTTGCATGGGGTCGTTTCTGGGGATGGGACCCGAAGGAAGTATGGGCGCTCATTACGTGGTTGTTTTACGCAGCCTTTTTGCATTTGCGGACCACGCAGGGCTGGGAAGGAAAAAGAACGGCCTGGCTGTCAATTATAGGTTTTGGTCTAATCGTGTTTAATCAAGTATTTGTTAATTTGGTCATTGCGGGTTTGCATTCTTATGCGTAGTATTTGGTGATGGCCGGGCTGCCCAATGAGCGGGCGAGACGTGTCTATGAGCGGACGCGGCATGGCAATGAGCGGCTGGAGGCTGTGTATGAGCGCTGGCGAGGTTTAGGAGCGGCAGCGGGTTCTCTATGAGCGCCCGGCCAAAGTTTATGATCACAGTCGAATGAATTTGACGAAAAAACCGAAAAAACATCCGTCCTATCATCTGCTGATGACAAGACGGATGCTATTTTTAATACAACGGCGCTTTCCACGTGTCTTTCACCGGTACATAGTGTTTCACCGAGAACAGATGCAGTGTCAGCTCTTCCGGTACCTTTTTTAATACAGGAAAATTCAGTGTAAAACCGATGTCTTCATTTGAAATGGAGCCGCTTGGGCCTGATGAGTAGACATTTCCTTCGCCGTCCTCGAGTAGCCAGATGCCCAGCTCACCCGCGTCCTTCTCTCTCTTGCCTTCCATCTCGACTACGAAAGTCTTCGCTCTTCCTACCGGCACGACTGATTTCCTTAAAAAGTAATCCGTCTCATTCTTCGCATGAATCACCTTCATCTGATTGCCTTCAAATTCGAAGGAGAACGCCTTTTTCCTGAGCTCCTTTGGATTGAATGTGATGGAGAAATCCGCCGGCTCTGTCTTGTACACGCCGTCCAGCACGAACGTCATGTCCGGCTGTTCCTTCTGCGGCACGAACGAGTTCACCCACTTGAGATTCCCTATTGTCTCCAGGTTTTCACCCGTTCCCTGCAGCATCCCCGCGTCGCTCACATATCCTTCTTCCGTATCCCAGCGATTCCAAGAATACAGATCCGCACCGCTTTCATCCTCTAAATGATACGCGATTTCAGGATCAAACGTACGCATCAATGATTCCACCGGCTCCGCACCGAACCGCTGCTTGAACTCCTCTCCCGCCTTCTCCATTCTTGCGCGTTCTTCTTCCGTGAATGAAGTCTCATAAAAGAGCTCAGTAGATGAAGGTGCCATCTGCATTTTCTGCAGTTCGATTGCCACGCCATCCGTGTCAAATGAAGCACCCTTCAGCGGCCGCGTTTGGGTCAGCTGACGCTTTTCGCTGAGATCCACCGGAACATCAAGCTGCCAATTCCCTTTCTCTCCGCGCAACTCGGTGACATCAAATCGGATCGTCAGTTGATCGATATCCTCATATCCGCGCAATGAAAGCTCATATACTCCATAATCGCCGCCATCCCACCAACTGTATCCAAGCTGGTCCAATTCATTTCCATTCTGGTCGATTGCCATGACACGGTTTGGAGTGTCATCCTCTTCCATATAGGCATTTTTCGGCTTGCCGTTTTTTAATACTTGATAGGAAAGCGTGATGCGTGAAGAGTCCGCCATCACATCCTCGACCTTCAATGTAATCCCCTGATCTTCCACCGCCAGATCCACTCGTTCTGCAAGCCCCGCTTCCATCGCCAAGCGAAGTCCGTCGTCCGCTTGTTCGGTGTTGAAGAAGCCCCCGATCAATTGAGCAAAACTCGGACTTAATGCCGCACTCAGCCCGACTGCCAGCACGACACCGGCTGCGGACAACATCAATTTTTTCCAAGGCGATTTTCGTTTTCTAACTTGCTGCTCATACGGTTCCAGCTGGTCCACTATTTTCGACGCAAAATCATCAGGCAGCCCAGGTGTTTGGAGAGTTTCCACCATAAAACGTTGCTCCCCGAGGAACGCTTCCACTACTTCCCGGCACTGCGTGCAGTCTTCCAGATGCGCCTGCACAAGGTCTGTTTCTTTTTCCGTCAATAAGTCATCGACATATTTTGATAAATCATCTATCGTTGGACAGTTCATGAAAATAGCCTCCTTCTCGTTTTACTGTTTCCCTCATTTTCTTTTTCGCCCGATGAAGTTTATTGCGAACAGTAGACAATGGGGTATCTGTCACTTCACTGATTTCTTCATAACTTAGTTCATTCGCATAACGCAGCAGGATGATCAATCGCTCATCTTCCGGAAGCGTGGCAAGCAGCCGTTCCAATTGCCGTTGTTTTTCTTTCTTCAAAAACACCACTTCGGGATGATTGCGGTCGACTGCCTGTTCTTCTGCAAACTCTGAAGGCACGGCTTGATGCCGCTTCTTCCTGAATTCATCCATACAATGATTCACAGCCACCCGATACAGCCAACTGGAGAAAGATCCGGTTTCTTTATACTTATCCAGCTGATGATACACTTTCAAAAATGCCTCCTGCACAAAGTCCTGTGCATCCTGCGGGTTCCGCGTCATCCGCAAAATCACGGCATAGAGCGGATTTTTGTATTTATCGATAATATGGGCGTACGCCTGCTTATTCCCCGCAAGCACCTCACGCACCCACTGAACATCCTCTTCCATAAGAACCTCCCTATCCAACGACCATGCGCATGTCTCGTTTCTTTATTTCATTCAGTATAACGGGTGCAGGATGGAAAACATTTCACTTTCCCAGTAAAATATTTTTACAAATGAATAACTGAAGGTTTTGAAAACTGTTATACTTGAAGAATAGAAGTAGAGGAGGTGCAGCGAAGTGAGGAAAATCATCCTGCTGTTCTGCCTGATCAGCGTGCTGGCGCTCGGTGCCTGTGCGGCGTCCGATAAAAATAAACTGACCATCCCTGAACTGACAGACCGCGAAGAACAAATCATTCAAACAGCTGCAGACCAGGTATTTATATTTGATTATGCAGCTGATCAAACCTATTCCGGCATTTCGCTTTGGATGGATAAATACGAAAAAGGGGAAAAGATCGGGGGGCCGCTCAGTGAGCTATCCATGCCATTGCCCGGCGAATCTACGAACGGAACATTAATCATGGCCATCAAACCGTACGACGATAAATTATTATTCTCGGCCAGCATCAGCGGGGCCGGTTTAATGAGTGAAGATCAGCTGCCGGAAATTGAAGACATGGCTACGCTGACAGCCGTCAATCCGCAGGAAGGCCTGCCGCTTTCGGAGAACATGCTGCTCGGTGCAATGGTCTATACAAACAGTTCAGAAGGCGTAATTGTCAGTTCCATTTCTGGTGATTTCTTCGAACAGAAGGAAGGCTATTTGGAGAAATTGAAGGAGTATGATGTAGCGTATTTAGTGAGGGCTTCGTTTAAGAAGTGAGGAAAGGTGCGGTAAACAGTCCGATTGGTTCGGTTCCGGCCTGGTTTGGTTCGTTTACAGCCTCGTTTGGTTCGATAATGATGATTAATGGTTCGGCACAGGAGGGTTTTGGCGCGGTTCAAGGCTGTTTTGGTTCGAATCTACAGCACTTCGATGCATCTAGGCACCCCTTTCGCTCCACACAATAAAAAAACCGCCGGGAAATCGTATCACCTACGATTTCCCGGCAGCCTTTACCCTTGCAAATATTCTTTTACAGCCTGCGAAACAGTCTTTCCTTCAGCGCGTCCGGCGACTTCTTTCATCACCGTGCCGATCGCCTGGCCCATCGGCGTGTCTTTTGAGATGCCGAGTGAGCTGATTAATTCCTTCACTTCTTCGACATTCATCTGTTTTGGCAGATAGGATTCAACAATCGTGATCTTCGCTTTTTCAGCTTCCACAATATCATCCCGATCCGCTTTTTGCGCTTCTTCAAGAGATTGTTTCGTCTGCTTGAGTTCGCGCTGGACGATTTTAATTTCCTCTTCTTCTGTTAATTCACGCTTCAGTTCCAGCTCCTCGTTCTGCAGACCCGCACGCAATAAATTGATAACGCCTTTTTTCATCTGGTCTTTTTCTTTCATTGCTGTCTTGATATCTGCCATCAGCCGTTCTTTTAATTCAGACATTCTGATCCCTCATTTCTAAAGTGTTAGTATCAGTATACAAAAAATTACTGCTTTCAGTCGCTTTTTTTCTCTTGAAGAGGGATTTGGAAAGAAATCTCTGTTCCTTTTCCTTCTTCGCTCAAAATAAATAAACCTTTGCCAAACAGCTGCTTACAACGTCGGTCGGTGTTGACGATTCCAATTCCGTTTCCATCTTGGATCGATTCCCCACTGGTCAGTTCCTGGACTTTTGCCGAATTCATTCCGACTCCGTCATCTATAATCGAGACTTCTGTATAATCTGTATGATTGGTAATTCGTATCGTGACAGTGCCTCCTTCCACCTTTTTCAAAACACCATGTCTGATGGCATTTTCGACAAGCGGCTGAATCGACAGCGGAGGTATTTGAATAGCCGGTTTATTATCAGTTTCCCATTCAATTCGCAGCCGTTCACCGAAGCGTTCCTGTTCAATATAGACATAAGAACGTGTGAGATCCAGTTCTTCCTCTAACGGAATAAGGGAATCGATATTGACATTGCTGAAACTTCTACGTAAATAGTTGGCGAATTCTTCAAGCAGACGAAGCATTCGTTTCGTGTCAAATTCAGCCAATGAAGCGATGGTATTGAGCGTATTGAATAGAAAATGCGGCTGTATTTGCGCCTGGAGCCAAGCCGCCTCCATCCGCAGTTGCTGATGAATAGATTGTTTTAATTCGATTAACCCTTCTACACGCATTTTCAATTCCATTGAGTCTACAGGCTTTGCGACATAATCGTTTGCACCTGCATCAAATCCTGTATAGATATCTTGCAATTCACTTCTTGCCGTTAGCAGCAAAATCGGTAATTCAGACATTGTATAGAGTTGGCGGATATATCGTGTCAATTCATAACCGGACATTCGCGGCATCATCACATCAGAAATAACCAGGTCAAACTCTTTCCTCTTTACATAGGCAAGCGCGTCTTCACCGCTGGTAGCTGTCGTGACCTCATAGTCTGAATCCAGCAGCATTGACATAACCCGGACATTTACAGGATCGTCATCAACGATTAAAATAGCTGCTTTTTCATTAACGGAAGCACTGTTTATTGGAAGACTTGAAGATTCGGCTGTGAAAATAGAGGATTTATTTGGATTGGCCGCTGGCAGCGCAGTTTTTGGCTGATGAGTTGCTTCCAGTTCCGGCTCAGGTGATAATGGCAGTGTGACAGTAAAGACGGTACCTTCGCCAACAGATGAAGCAACTGTGATTTTACCGCCATGCAGCTCTGCAAGCTCTCTACAAACTGCAAGACCTAAGCCAATCCCTCCTTGCGAAGTGGCTCTGCTATGCTCTTGTTCATACGGCTCGAACACTTTTTCTTGCATTGCTTCGCTCATACCGATGCCTGTATCTAAAACATGAATCGCAGCCATACCTTTCTCTTGCGTTGCGCTTACGACGATATGGCCTTCATTGGTGTACTTAATCGCATTCTGGATCAAGTTGGATAATATCTGAATCAGCCGGTTTTCATCCGCATACACTGGCGGAAAATCATCTTCCACCTCAAGATGCAGCTGCACAGGTTTACCATCCAGTACATAACGGTTCAAATCAAATATGCCGGGGACAATCCCTTGAATCCTGACACTTTTTTGATCAAGCCGTATAAAACCCTCCCGCAAGCGCGTCACATCCAGTAAATCATTGAGCAACAGAGTCATTCGCTGACCAACACTCACAAGCAACTCCAAACTGTTTTTGTCCTTTTCGGACTGACTTTTATTGTTCATAAGAGTTTGTGCAATTGTAATGATTCCGTGGAGAGGATTACGCAACTCATGGGCAGTATTCGCCAGGAACCCATCTTTTTGCTGATCGGCAGACTGCAGCTTCAGTGTTTGCTCCTCGTTTACTTTCACTACCCTGTCATGTTGCTTTAATAAGAGAAACGCAATAACCACTACAGAAACGATAAAGTCGAACGGGTAATACGGTATGTGAAGGCCGCCCGCTTTGATGATGGATCCCCAGATAACATTTGATGAGTAGCATGCTATCCAAAACAGGATGAAAATCGCCTCAGAGTAGCCTTTGCGAATTGTTTTTATCGTCTGGCTGAATAGAAAATACAGCGAACTTATATAAAACAGGGATAGCGGCACGCTCAGGTACAATGAATGCGCGTATGGAATGACAGTCAGCGCAATGGCGAGCACCGCATACAGCCCCGTTATATAAGTAAGAAACCGGCTTTTGATGTTAAATAAATGCTTGACGACATACAACATCGCCAGCAGGATACTCATGAATAAAAACATCAGCAGGTGATTGGCTGCCTGTACTCCTATTGGCAGCTGAATGACCGCATCATCGTCCAGCAAAATGGAAAACGCGCTGATCACCAGGAAGATTCCATAGATCAGCAGCTGTCTTTGACCTTTTCTTTTGCCGGAGAAGTAAATCGCAAATGCATAGAGACTATGAAGCAAATAAATGATGCCGACTGTCAGTTGCAGAGAAAAAGATTGATTAGCCTCTTTAATGACAGCCGTATCGGAACCGATCATCACTGACTCCAGGATTCCTCCGCCAAAAGGATATTCATAATTGGAGACATGGACCAATAATTCGATGTCACTTTTATTCTTGTGAAATAACGCGTAAAACGGACCGCGCACGGAAGCATTTTTAGTACCCGCTTCATTTGGCGTATTATATTCCCCGACTTGTTTGCCATTTACAAAGACCGCAGCCGCCGTTTTTATTTCTTTGAATCGCAATCCGTATAACTGCTGCTCACTGTCAGGCAGCTTAATGGTAATCCGATATGTGCCGTAACCATAACCCGTTTTCTGTTCTGCATCGGCGATTTGCTCTTTCCAGTCTTGCGGGACATGTATATATCCGCTTGGAACTTCCAATTTGCCAGTCATAGAAGGCTCAATGAACTCCTCCGGATAAAACTCCCATTCACCGTCAAGTGAAATGGTCTGATCATCGGTAAACGTCCAACCCCGTAAATCAATGACACCTTTTTCCGCTTGCACGTTGTCAGGCGACTGAAAATAGGAGATCCAACCAATTCTCGAGATGGTTAACGTCAATATAAATAAACTCCCAAGTAGAAAAATCTTCTTTTTTGGCATGGCACTCCTGCTGTTGCCTCCAACCATAGAACTCAATCCCTTTTCGATTTTCAGCTTCCTTCCCACTGGATATACTCCAATAAATTACTTGGAAAAGGATACCTATTCCTTTTACTTTATCCTACGTCTCCGTAAAATACAATGCGATTTCCGCGGAGGAAAACAGTGTTGTCGTCTTCCATTTCTCAATGGAAACAGGCCCTGTTAAATTGACGAATCTACTCCGCTGGTTTACACTTTTCATTAAGCAGCTCCTTCTGATAGCATAAGGCCTTCCCTTATCTACGCGAGGAGTTTTTTGACATGTATATACCCAAAGGAGTTTAACTATATGAAAAAAAGTGTTGTATTGGCGGAAAAGCCTTCCGTGGCGCGGGATATTGCCCGTGTGCTTAATTGTAATAAAAAAGGAAACGGTTATTTAGAAGGAGATAAATATATCGTGACATGGGCGCTTGGACATTTGGTGACGCTTGCCGATCCCGAGACGTACGATACGAAATATAAGGCGTGGAAGCTGGAAGACTTGCCGATGATGCCCGAAGATCTGAAATTGACGGTCATTAAGCAGACAGGCAAGCAATATAATACGGTGAAATCACAGCTCACGCGCTCCGATGTGTCGAATATCATCATTGGAACGGACGCAGGACGCGAAGGGGAGCTTGTTGCACGATGGATTATCGAGAAGGCGAAAGTGAAGAAGCCGATTCAGCGCTTGTGGATTTCATCCGTTACAGATAAAGCAATCAAAGATGGATTTGCTCAGCTGAAGCCGGGCAAAGCTTATGAAAATCTGTATGAAGCAGCGGTCGCCCGTTCCGAAGCCGACTGGTATATCGGACTGAATGCCACCCGCGCGCTGACGACGAAATTCAACGCCCAGCTGAACTGCGGCCGTGTCCAGACACCTGTTGT
Organism: Sporosarcina sp. NCCP-2331; assembly: GCF_023707945.1. Lineage (NCBI taxonomy): Bacteria > Bacillati > Bacillota > Bacilli > Caryophanales > Caryophanaceae > Sporosarcina > Sporosarcina sp. NCCP-2331. The sequence goes on along the minus strand of NZ_BRCD01000003.1, from coordinate 1,764 downwards.
CGCCATCATTGCGAAGCGCGAGGAAGAGATCAACACATTCCGTGCGAAAACATTTTACGGCATCGAAGCGCAGACCGATTCGAAATTAAAGCTGACGTGGCAGGATGGAAAAACGAATGACACGCGTTCATTCGACCGTGAAAAACTGTCTGCCATCGTCAAGAAAATTGACGGTAAGCCGGCGGTCATCGAAAATGTCGACAAAAAAGCTAAAAAGACGTTCTCGCCGGGACTGTATGACCTGACCGAATTGCAGCGTGACGCCAACAAGCTTTTCGGCTATTCTGCGAAAGAAACGCTGAACATCATGCAAAAGCTTTACGAGCAGCACAAACTGCTGACGTATCCGCGTACTGATTCGCGTTTCCTGTCTAGCGATCTCGTCGCCACATTGCCGGAACGTCTGAAGTCCGCCGGCATCGGTGAGTACCGTTCAGCTGCCAATAAAATCCTGAAGAAACCGATCAAAGTGAATAAATCATTCGTCGACGACACCAAAGTATCCGATCACCACGCGATCATCCCGACAGAAGAAATTGTTCTGCTCGATAAACTGTCCGATAAAGAACGCCGGATTTATGACTTGGTCGTCAAACGCTTTCTGGCTGTCCTGTTTCCTGCCCATGAGTACGAACAGCTCACAGTCCAAGCGAAAATCGCCGATGAACGCTTCACGGCGCGCGGCAAAACCGTTCTCGTTCCCGGCTGGAAAGAAGTTTATAATAACCAGTTCGATGAAGAGGAAGCAGAGCAGGATACGAAAGAACAGCTGCTGCCGAATCTCTCAAAAGGCGATACATTAAAAGTTCAGCTGATTAAAGAAACATCCGGCCAGACCAAACCGCCGGCGCGTTTCAATGAAGCAACTCTTTTATCCGCGATGGAAAACCCGGTGAAATATATGGACGGCACGCAGGACAAAAAGCTGGCGGACACGCTGAAATCCACCGGCGGACTCGGCACAGTCGCGACCCGTGCGGATATCATCGATAAATTATTTAATTCCTTCCTGATCGAGAAACGCGGAAAAGATATCCACGTGACGAATAAAGGGAAGCAGCTGCTGGAATTAGTGCCGGACGAACTGAAGTCACCTACTCTGACTGCTGAGTGGGAATTGAAGCTCGAGAAAATCGCCAAAGGCCAATTGAAGAAGGAAGCTTTCATTAATGAAATGAAGGGCTATACGAAAGAGATTGTGTCGGAGATTAAAGCGAGTGATGCCAAGTTCAAGCATGATAATATTTCGACGAAAACCTGTCCGGACTGCGGCAAGCCGATGCTCGAAGTGAATGGCAAGCACGGCAAGATGCTTGTCTGCCAGGACCGCGAATGCGGCCACCGCAAAAACGTCTCGCGTGTTACGAATGCCCGCTGTCCGCAGTGTAAGAAGAAAATGGAGCTTCGCGGAGAAGGCGAAGGACAGATTTTCACTTGTAAATGCGGTTACCGCGAGAAGCTTTCTACATTTAAAGCGCGTCGCGAGAAAGAGTCGAAAGGCAAAGTAAATAAACGTGATGTACAGAAGTATTTGAAGAATAATAATGACGAGGAACCGGTCAATAATCCATTTGCGGATGCATTGAAAGGTTTGAAGCTGGACGACTGATCGGCGTTTGGTTCGTGCAACTGTGCATTTGGGGCGGCCAGCGTGAACTTTGGTGCGGTGCCGGACCGGTTTGGCGCGGCGGGCCTGAGTATTGGTTCGCTGCCGGGCCGGTTTGGTGGGCCTGAGTTTTGGCTCGCTGCCGGGCCGGTTTGGCG